>SVDR01000032.1 GCA_015057755.1 Lachnoclostridium sp. | reverse complement strand
AACAAGACAAACGGTATCACACAGAGACGTTTCTTACTTCACGGCAACCCGCAGCTTGCAGCTTGGGTAACAGATAAGATCGGCAGCGAGTGGATCACAGATCTGTCCCAGATCAGCAAGTTAAAAGTATTCGTGGACGATGAGAAGTGCCAGCAGGAGTTCATGAACATCAAGTACCAGAACAAACTGCGTCTTGCTGAGTACATCAGAGAGCACAACGGCGTTGAGATTAACCCGCGCTCCATCTACGACGTACAGGTTAAGAGATTACATGAGTACAAACGTCAGCTCATGAACATCCTTCACGTAATGTACCTCTACAACCAGTTAAAAGACAACCCGAACATGGATATGGTTCCGAGAACATTCATCTTCGGTGCGAAGGCTGCAGCTGGTTATAAGAGAGCAAAACTGACAATCAAGCTGATCAATGCAGTTGCTGATGTAGTGAACAACGATAAGTCCATCGGCGGCAAGATCAAAGTTGTATTCATCGAAGACTACCGTGTATCCAACGCTGAGATGATTTTCGCAGCTGCAGATGTATCCGAGCAGATTTCCACAGCTTCCAAAGAGGCTTCCGGTACAGGTAACATGAAGTTCATGTTAAACGGTGCTCTGACAATCGGTACAATGGACGGTGCTAACGTTGAGATGTCTCAGGAAGTTGGCAAAGAGAACATGTTCATCTTCGGTGCTTCTTCTGATGAGATCATGAACTGGGAGCAGCATGGCGGTTACGATCCGATGGAAATCTTCAACAACGACCAGGATATCCGTCGTGTGCTGATGCAGCTGATCAACGGCTACTTCGCTCCGCAGGATCCGGAATTATTCCGCGACCTTTACAACTCTCTTCTCAACACATTTGCAAGCGACCGTGCGGATACATACTTCATCCTGAAGGATTTCCGCTCCTACGCAGATGCCCATAAGAAGATTGACGAAATGTACCGCGACGAGAAGTGGTGGGCAAGAACAGCTATGCTCAATACAGCAAGCTCCGGTCTGTTCTCCGCTGACCGTACAATCCAGCAGTACGTTGACGATATCTGGAAACTTGAGAAAGTTACAGTTGAGTTAGACTAATTATGTAATAAAGTTAAGCCCCGTCTCATAGACTTTTACAAGAAGTTTGTGAGGTGGGGCTTTTTTATGCGGCGGTTTTTGTTTGTTTTACTGATTATGATCCTGATCCCTTATGTGACAACTCTAGCATGGACAGGCAGACTGGAGAGTTTGAAGAAAAATCCAGCTATAGATTCCGGAAATAGAAAAGTTGTTCTCGAGGATGGCAGACAGGAGTCGTCAATAACCGTGGAAGAATATCTGGTCCATGTTCTGGCAGCACAGATTCCGGCTGATTTTGAGACAGAGACGTTAAAAGCACAGGCGGTGCTCGCTCGAACTTATATTTACGGATTGATGGAAAAACGTACAGAAATATATGAAGAAGAACTGGACATGGATGCCCTCAGTGCAGAACAGATGAAAAAACTCTGGGGAGAAACGGACTATCCGCAAATGCTTGCGAAATTGCAAAATGCAGTCAATGCAACAGCCGGTCTCTATCTTTTGCATGACGGGCAGCTCATAGCGCCGCTGTTTTGTTATGCCTCTGCTGGAAAAACAAGAAGTTATGGTGATGATTTCCCGTATCTGAAACAGGCAGAAAGCACCGGAGATCTTCTGGCGGAAAATTACCGAAGTATGCCTGTGTTTGAAG
Source organism: Lachnoclostridium sp. (assembly GCA_015057755.1). The sequence goes on along the minus strand of SVDR01000032.1, from coordinate 24,259 downwards.
TTAGAGAGTTTGTGCGAAAGATCAATGAGATCCCGGGGGCTATGGCGGTCAGTGAGGAAGAGTTGGAAGACGATGGGGGAATCCAGATTGTAGAGCGTGACAGCTCCGGGTATGTGAAACTGGTACAGATCGGACAGAAGACGTACACGGGCGAGGAAGTACAGTATGCCCTGGGACTTGCATCTTCTTGTTATTCTTTTGAACGGTTGGACGGGAAAATTCGTGTTATTTGCAAAGGCGTTGGGCATGGATTTGGATTTGCACAGTTCGGAGCCAATGAAATGGCGAAAGAAGGAAAAACATATGAGGAACTGCTGAACCATTATTTCCAGAATGTAGAGATCGTGAGTGTACAATAAGTAAAACACAATTTGAACTGGATTTTGTGTTCAGAATGTATTAAGATAGTGAAATGAGCAATCGGATGATTCGGAGCATTTGGGCTCAAATATAAATACTGAGGAAGAAAATATGATCGGTTTAGGTACGATGATCAACGTGGCAGGTATTATTTTGGGCGGCCTGTTGGGATTGCTGTTTGGCAAGCAGATGAAACAGAGATTTCAGGATACGTTAATGAGCGCAGCGGCTCTGTGCGTGCTGTTTCTGGGAATTGGCGGATGCATGGAAGAGATGCTGGTCGTTACAGAGGATGGACTTACTACGACCGGGTCTATGATGATGATCGCCTGCTTTGCAGTCGGTGCGCTGATCGGTGAGTGGCTGGATATCGATCGCCACATGGAAGAATTCGGTGTTTGGCTGAAGAAAAAGACAAAGAGCGAGGGAGATTCCTCTTTCGTAGATGGCTTTGTCAGTGCGTCACTGACGGTTTGTATCGGAGCAATGGCTGTCGTTGGATCCATCACAGACGGAATTACCGGAGATTATTCCATTTTGGCAGCGAAAGCAGTTCTTGACTTGATCATTATTATGATCATGACCGCTTCCATGGGAAAAGGCTGTATTTTCTCTGCAATTCCGGTTGGTTTGTTCCAAGGTTCCATCACTCTTTTGGCAAGACTTGTAGAACCGCTTATGACGGAGCAGGCACTTTCCAATATGTCCCTGACCGGCTCCATGCTGATCTTCTGCGTCGGAGTCAATTTGATCTGGGGCAAAAAGATTAAAGTGGCGAATCTGCTTCCGGCGATTTTCCTGGCTGTGGCGTGGACGTTTTTACCACTGATATAATTAAGTTAACTTGGCAATAGTAAAGACCCAGGTTGTCAGGAATTTTCAAGCGGACACGCTTTTGCTCAGAGAATTGCGTAACGGTACTAAGGCGCTAAAGAACAGTGCCAAGTACCGACGGAATTCTATGGTCCTTCTTGAAAACCCCTGTCAGCCTGGGTCTTTTATATCGAAGTTTCCTTAATTAAATACACGCAATGATACAACCGCCAAACTGCTGAAAAATTTAGTATTTTCGTAATTGCATTTTGTTTAGTAGATAATATAAAGTTCTGATAGAAAATCCCATACTATACTCAAATCTTGTGAAGCAAAGGCAGTCAGCCTAATTTGAGATAGTATGGGATTTTCTGCAGATACTTATATTGTTACTAAACGAAATACAAACTTAATTTTCTCTCAGCTCACTCAACTGCTGATCGAGCTCCTCCCATTCCTCCATGGCAGTCAGAAGTTCCATCTCCAGTTCCTCTACCTGTGCGGAGATTTCGCTGAGTTTGGAATAGCTGCTTGCATACTCCGGAAGCAGGAGTTCTGCTTTTTTTGCCTCTAAAGCTTCTTCGAGGGCAGCCACCTGTTCCTCTGCTTTTTTCACTTTCTTTTCCAGTCGGGAAACTTCTTTTCCAAGGGCATAGGATTCTTTGCCTTTCTGCACCTGAACCGGGGCAGCGGCCAGTCTTGCGGCTTCTGCTGCAGCTTTGGCAGCTTTCGCCTGCGCTTCTTTCTGAGCGAAAATGTCGCGGTCTACGCTTGCCGCGTATGTACCGTTCTTGCGCTCCATATATTCCTCATAGCCATACGGAAGGAACTGTACCTCGCCGTCTTCAAATACCAGCAGTGCGTCTGCAATCTGCTTGATAAAATAACGGTCATGGGAAACGAAGAGTACACTTCCCGGGAAATCGCGGAGCATGGCTTCCAGAGATTCCTTGCCGACGATGTCCATATGGTTGGTCGGCTCATCGAGGATCAGGAAGTTTGGTTTTGTTTTAAAAATCTTACAAAGCGCCAGACGGACTTTTTCACCTCCGGACAGCATGTTGACATTTTTAAATACTTCCTCCTGGCTGAACATAAATGCACCGAGAGAGGAACGGACCTCTGTGCGGTCCAGTGTCGGGTACTCATCCCAGAAATCATCGAGAACAGTCTTGTTACTGTTGTACTGGGCCATCTGCTGGTCAAAATAACCGATATCGACCTGATAACCGAAGGCAGCTTCGCCGCCGAGCGGAGGAATCTGGCCAACCAGAGTTTTCAGGAATGTTGATTTGCCAAGTCCATTTCCGCCGATGATACCAATGCGCTGTTTGCGGAACTGTTCCATGTTGACTTTGGAAAGAACTTTATCGTAACCGATTTCCAGGTTGGTTACGCGGAGAACTTCCTTGCCGGTTTCACGGTTCGGCTTGAAGTTTGCATGGAACGTAGCAGTGTCGAAACGGTCCGGGGACTCAATCTTTTCCATGTGCTCGATCGCCTTTAATTTGGATCGGGTCATGGCAACCTTTGTCGGTGTATTCTTGTATTTTTCAACGATCATCTCCAGGCGGGCAATTTCCTTCTGCTGGAGCTCGTAATCCTTTTTCTGTTTTTCATAGTTGGCACGCTTGGTCTCCATGAACTTGGTATAGTTACCCGGATAGCGTTTCAGTACACCATATTCGATCTCATAAACCACGTCCACGACTTTATCCAAGAACATACGGTCATGGGAAACGATAACAACCGCTTTCTTGTAATTGCGCAGGTAATCCTCCAGCCATTCAATGGTAGAAATGTCCAGGTGGTTGGTCGGCTCGTCCAGAAGCAAGATATCCGGCTTACTAAGGAGAAGCTTGATAAATGCAAGCTTTGTCTGCTGACCACCGGAGAATTCATTTAACGGGCGATGTTTGTCCTCCGGGGTGAAACCGAACTGGCGGAGCATGGTTTCATATTCTTTTTCATAATAATATCCGCCGATATCCTCAAATTCTTCCTGGAGTGCAGTATATTCCTTGATCTCGCGCGCATGAGTTTCTTCGTCAGCATTGGCATTTAGAGCCTCATCGTTCATCTTTGCAAGGAGCATGTCCATGCGAGCCTGCATCGCGTGGATCTTGCTGAATACCTTGCGGATTTCCTGGTCGACGGTGATCGTATTGTCCTCAAATGCCATCTGCTTTAAATATCCGATTTCCGGATTTCCTGCCTTGGCAATGAAAATATCTTCGTCACTGTCGCGTTTTAAGAGATCCACTTCTCCGGAAATCAGCTTCAGAAGGGTTGTCTTACCACTTCCGTTTCGGCCGACAACCGCAATTTTTTCTCTGTCGCGGATTTCAAAGTTGACTTTTTTTAGAATTAATTCGGCACCGAGTTCTACAGCGCCGTTACTGATCTGATATAACATAAATTCCTCCGAATCTATTTGCGAAGACATAACTTCCTATATTTTATTAGACATAAGAAGAAATGTCAATTTCTTTGATGAAATCGTATAACTTTCATCACATTGGTAAGAATACTACCGAGGTGATAAAACGTGAAAGACAAAGTAAACCAGCTTTTCAGAGATAAGCTAATTCTAGTTACTGTCGTACTCGGTCTCGTGGCGATTGTGGCAGCCGCAGGAACCGTATCAATCCGAAAAGGAAATGAACACCTGGAGGAAAGTCCATATCTGGAAATCCGGGAATCGGATGGTGTTCTTGTGGGAGAATATGATGAGACCCAGACTGCCGGAGATTCCAATGCCACAGCAGCTGCGGAGGTTCCGGAAGAGGGTGAAGCACAAGTACAAACTCCGGTTAACGTTGCAGAAGAGGAAAAACAGACGGCAAAAACAGAAAGTACAGTAGAGACAGAAGCGCTCGAAGCAGGAGCCATCGTCAGTGAATCACTGGTCCTTGATTTTTCGGAGAAAGAAAAACTCATGTGGCCGGTCATGGGAAATGTGATCCTGGGCTATAGCATGGACACAACTACATGGTTTCCAACCCTGGAACAGTACAAATGCAATCCTGCCAACGTCATTCAGAGTGATGTAAGCACTCCGGTTTATGCTCCGGCGGATGCAAGAGTCCTGGAGATAGGACATAATGAAGAAATCGGAAATTATCTCCGATTGGATTTGGGAAATGAGTACACGGCAGTCTGTGGACAGTTAAAAGAAATTCCGGTTGTGGAAAATGAATACTTGCACAAGGGCGAATTGATTGGGTATGTTGCGGAACCGACCAAGTATTACTCTGTGGAAGGGGTTAATGTTTACTTTGAACTGCAGCACTCCGGAAAACCGATAGACAGTTTGGACTATTTCGAATGAGAATGGAATTAGAAAAAGAGAGGGTTGATAGAATATCAGCACCTCTCTTTATTCGTAATCAAAAACATAGCGTTCGTATGCATTGATCAATGTTGTATTGTTATATTTGCGGATGCGGGATGCGCCCGGGGTATAATTCAAATGTACGTGGCCGTGAATGTGATAAGCCGGCTGATACTTGTCCATTAAATGTACGAAGGTCTCAAAGCCTGCATGTGTCAGTGTATCCAGATCGCCGTGCCCTCTTGCAGGCGCATGTGTCAGTAGAATATCAAATCCTTTGTGATACATGAGTTTTGGCCAGAGTTTTTGACTGCGCCGTCTCATCTGGGCTTCTGTATACTGGTGAGCCCCGTCACGGTATCTTCTGGAACCACCCAGTCCCAGAATGCGCACGCCATTATGTACATAAATTTTATCTTCTATATTAACACACCCTAACGGTGGATGTTTTTTATATCTTTCATCATGGTTCCCGTGAACGTAAAGGAGCGGACAATGCCCCAGAGTCACGAGAAATTCCAGATATCTGGGATCCAGATCGCCACATGCGAGGATCAGATCAATGTCTGCCAGATATTTGCGGTCGAAATAATCCCACAATAACTTGGATTCGGTGTCGGAGATAGCAAGTATTTTCATTATTCGACCTCAAACCCCTGCATTTCGACAACATCTTTTGCCTCTTCGTCCAGATCTTCCATTTTCGGAATAGTACCAACCACGTTGTCCACAAGCCAGTTCATGTTCATGATCTCATTTGCAGACATGATGTGGCTGCTTTCATTGCGGAGCACATGATCCTGATCATACAGATCTCCGGAGAAAATGTGAAAATCATTATTGATGATATGCTTTTTCACAACCTCGATGAGTTTCAGAGTCTGTGGCGGAACGGACTTGGATACGATCATATCGATCATTCCGGAAGAAATACCCCACCAATAGTTGATGGTTGGGAAATCCGGAGCAACCGCTGTGCGTTTCCAGTTTCCGTTCAGGATTGTCTGGATAATGCGCTGGTAAAATTTGCCCCAGTTCCAGATCGATGCTGCCAGATTTCGGCTTTTTGTATCTTCCAGATCATAAAGACCGTATGCGCGGGTCACATCACGCGGCTCGATCATATCACGACCGCAGATATGGCTGATGTTTGCCTCTGTAAACTGTTTCGTTATATCGCAGTCCTTAACGCAGGACCATGCAAGATGAACTTTTGCAGTCGGATTGACCATCTTTACACCGAGCGCAAACGCATTGATGCTGGCAGGAGTTCCGAACATCGGAAAATCTGCGATATAGCCAATGCTGTCTGTGCGGGTCAGGATACCGGCCAGCATGCCAACCAGGAACTTTGCTTCGTAGATTCTGCCATAATAAGTTCTCAAGTCTCCGCTGTAGGAGTTCAGGGAACAGTTGAGGATCTTGATCTTTGGATGGCGGATGCAGGCATTAAAACTTGCATTCAGGAAACGGGAAGAGGTAGTAAAGATAACAGTACAGCCGTCTTCGATCGCTTCCTCAAGCTTTTCCAGACATTCTTTGTCGGTTTCGATATCATCATAAACACGTATGTTCAGTTTGTCACCCATATGTTCTTCCAGATAAATACGACCAAGGTCATGGGCGTAGGTCCAGCTGGATGTTTCCGCAGTTTTATGATAGACGAAGCCGACAGTCAGCTTGTAGGCCGGAGGGATGATCGGGGAGAGCAGTTTTTCAAACACACTGCGCTCCGGTTCCAGTTCCGGCTGAAGGATATGGTTTACATTGCCTGCTTTTGGCAATGCCTCCAGTTCACTCCAAAGGGAGTCCAGTTCCTTTTTAATCTGCTCCTGGGAGCGCTGTTTCATATCTCCATAACCGTAGATCTCCAGATAGAGCAGGAATGCATCGCCGCCTGTGATCGGGAGAGCTTCGCCGCCTTTTTCCTTAAATGCACGGTAGAACCAGTAGTAATCCGTGGAAAAGCTGCGCCTCTCATCGACCGTCCACTGGACACCGTATTCCTTACCGATCAATTCGCAGATTTTATGGTAACATCCTAATTTGGAAAAGGTCAGGTTGTTGATATTGGAGAATCGGGAAAATTCCATGAATTCATAATAAATCTGGATCTCCTTTTCTTCTCTGTAAGCAGGGATGATCCTGGTTACATATCCGGGAACCGTAGCTGCCCCTGCATATTTTAAAACACTGACTCTCTTATTTCCTTCAATAATATAATATTGGTTCATAAATTCGCAGGCGATCACTGGCTCGCGAATTCCTTCCTTTACATGAGCGCGGTACAAATTTGACCACTTGTCAGCAAACTCGCCTGTTTCCAGAAGCGGCATGAAGTTGCTGGCGAAAGCTTTGGTACGTCCGGCTGTTTTGGTGCCGGCAATGCGGTCCATCGGGATTTCAACGAGACCAAGGTCTGTTTCTCCCGCGGTTTGTGTATACTCAAGAATTTCATCAAGAACTTTTAAATAAGGCTGACGGCCTTCTGCAATAGCCTGTCGGTATGCTTTCTGGCCACGCTTCAGAGCAATGGAATACTCCGTAATTGGCATGAATGAAATGCCCTCCTTCTTTGATAAAAAAATAACCAACATCAAACATAACAAATCATATCACACCCCTCAAAATTTGTATATATTTAAAAAATTACAAAAATGAGGGGTGGTTTTTAAGAAAATAAGGGCAAAATCATCAGAAGGATGCAGGACCGGCCGGTTTTTTATCAAAACTCGGATTGAATGCATAGAAGTTCCGGCTGTCCAGTTTATCCTGAAGATCACGCAGAGCCTCACCAAATCTCTGGAAATGAATGATCTCGCGCTTTCGCAGGAAGCGGATTGGGTCACAGACATCCGGATCCGACACAACTCTTAGGATGTTGTCGTACGTCGTTCTGGCCTTTTGTTCAGCTGCAAGGTTTTCAAAGAGATCCGTAATCGGGTCTCCTTTTGACTGGAATTGATTTGCATTCAACGGAACGCCGCCTGCTGCCTGAGGCCAGATTGCTGCTGTATGGTCGATGTAGTATGGTGCAAAGCCCTGGGCTTCCAGCTCCTCTGCGGAGAGACCGCGTGTCAATTGATGGACGATGGCTGCGATCATTTCCATGTGGGCCAGCTCCTCTGTACCAATATCTGTCAATACTGCCTTCTGCAAACCATGGGGCATGGTGTAACGCTGGGAGAGGTAACGGAGAGAGGCGTTGATCTCACCGTCCGGGCCCCCATACTGGCTGATAATATATTTTGCAAGCTTTGCATTCGGTTCCTTGATATTTACCGGATACTGCAGTTTTTTTTCATATCTCCACATACTAACAGCCTCCTTCCCATGGCCAAGGATCATTGATCCAGTCCCAACGGTTTCCATAGACGCTGTCCACCATCAGCGGACCAAACTGTCTCTGATAAATGTCCATGGCCTGACGCCTCATGGTTACCGCATTGCGATAATAATCCAGTGCCGCTGTATCGTTCGGATGCGTATCTAAGAACAAAAGAACATCATCCATGGCGAAGCTTGCCTCGTCGATCTGTTTCTGAAGGGCTTGTTTTGAGAGAGGGGCGCTAATCATATTATTTCTCACACTCATCGTCTGCACCTCCCCATGATGAACGGATAATCAAGGGAGGGGAAAATTGTTCCACGCTGAAATGCCTGTGTCAGCGGGTAGGTATTCTCCCAGTTCTGCCACGGTACATAACCCATGCCAACCGGAAAATGGTCAATTTGGTTCATAAAAAAACTCCTTTCATACCTGTAATAACAGAATATGCAGGAGTTTTTTTCGTGTGCACGATCAACTACGATCAGGACATTCTGTACTGGAAGGAGTCACAGTCAGTGCACTCTTTTTTGGTCGGATTCATCTCATGTGTGCCGACATGGATTTTATCCAGTGTACAGTAGTCTACAGTGCCTGCGTGGTGTACGCAGTTGTGGATGGAACACTGGATGCTTTCATTTTTGTTCTGAGCTGCCATTACTTTCACCACCTTTTTGTGAGATGGTATTAGTATAGACATTGCTCAGAAAATCACTCTGGAAAAAAATGAAAATTTGTTACATCCAGGTTACGCGGGATTCATCATAGAAACCGCGGGCAGCCGGCTCTTCGTCAGCAACACCCAGCGCGATCACATTATAAGGCTTGCAGTCGATGCCAAGGACTTCCTGTACAGCTTTTATACGTTCCTCGTTCGGATAAACGCCGCACCAGCAAGTGCCATAGCCAAGTGCCTTTGCGGCAAGGAGAATGTTCTGGGTTGCAGCTCCGCAGTCCTGAGGGAAATAACCTGGACAGATGCCTTCCTGCACTTCTGGTTTCGCACAGACAATGATAGCCAGAGATGCGGTTCTCAGCATGGAAACATACGGATGTACTTTCATAAGAGCGTTCAATTTATCGCGGTCCTGTAATACAACAAATTCCCACGGGCGAGTGTTACAGGCACTCGGAGCCATCATAGCTGCTTCCAGGATCTGCTTGAGATCCTCTCTCGGGATGTCAGCTCCTTCTTTATATTTGCGGATACTTCTTCTGGAACGGATGGTTTCTAATGTGTTCATATACTACCTCCTTGAACATATGAGAAAATTAGTTATCTTCTGCCTTGTCGGCCAGGAAATCAACAGCAACCTGAGCGTACATGGCAGTTCCACGCACAAATGCATCTTCATCAATATTGAATTTCGGGTGGTGATGGCCATATGCACAGTCTTTTTCTTCATTACATGCGCCGATAAAAGCAAACAGACCCGGCTTTACTTCAGAGAAATAAGAGAAGTCATCGCTTGCAGCAACCGGTTTACGAAGCGCAACGCCTTCCGGACCATATAATTTAAGTGCAGCGTCCATAGCGATACGGTTCATCATCGGGCTGTCATGGATGACAGCCGGAGTGTTGTACTTATATTCTACAGAAGCAGTACAGCCGAACGCTTTTGCTGTATTTTCAGCTACCTCAGCCATCATCGACTGGATGTTTGCACGGATTTCACGGGAGAAACTTCTTGCAGTACCGTTAATTTCTACGTAGTCGGTCACAACGTTAAAATGCTGACCGCCTGTGATCTTTCCGATGGTAATAACCAGAGAGTCCAGAGAGTCGGTTCTTCTGGAAACAAGAGTCTGTAAATTCATAACGATCGAGCATGCTGCAACAATCGGATCTCTTCCCAGGTGCGGCATACCGCCGTGGCATCCGACACCGTGGACATGAATCTTAAATTCATCAGAAGCAGCCATACGAGGACCTTCCTCTACAGAAATGTAAGGGGATTCAAGCCAAGTCGCGATGTGACAGCCGTAACAAGCGTCAACATCATCCATGCATCCCTGATCCACACACCATTTTGCACCAACTGCAGGTTCTTCTGCAGGCTGGAATAACAGCTTTACATCGCCTTCCAATTCATCTTTGATCTCGGTTAAGATTTTTGCTGCGCCAAGAAGCATGGCAACGTGAGAATCATGACCACAGGCATGCATACGGTTTGGATAAATGCTCTTGTAAGCGATATCATCGTTTTTCTCCTGAACCGGAAGCGCATCGATCTCTGCGCGGAGCAGGATTGCTTTTTTGTTCGGACCGCCTTTTCCACCACGGATCCATGCCCAGCCACCTGTGTGTTCGCGGTCAAAACGATAAGTTTCCAAGCCCATTTTGTGCAGTTCGTTCTCAATAAATTCCATGGTTTCCCATTCCTGCCATGCAGTTTCCGGATGCTGATGAATCCAGTGTCTGCAATCGATTACATACTGTTCGTATTTTTCAGCAAGTGTGCGTACGTTCATCGCTCATTCCTCCATAAAGACAATTCGTTCATAGAATCTTATAATATAACCATATCATAATTGAAACTTCTTAGCAAACGGAACTATAGTGTTTTTTGAAATCATAATGCACAGATTGGAAAGATGTGATACAATAGGAAAGAAAATAAGAAAAAGTCATGCACTAAAGGAGAAACGAGTGGATGAATGATCGAAATAAAAGAGGGATTGGAGACCTGCTCCATGAGATTTTTTTTGCGGGAGTGGATTTTGCCAGCAGCCTCTTAAAGAATAAACGAAACAAACGAGTTTATCCGAACTCGGATCCGGATATTATTGATATGCCGCAGCCTCCGGCTGTTTACGATCATAAACCGGGAATGAAAATTGCCGGGATTCTGATGGCAATCACAGGATTCTTCTGTGGAGGCGCATCGCTGCTCTGGTCGCTGGTTCTGTTGCTGGGATCTGCGCTGGTGGGAGAGATAGGCTTTGGACTTGGATTGTTCGGTGTGAATCTCTTATTGGTGGGGGGCTGTATGTATCTTGGAGCCAAGGGTGTTTCCATGATCGGAAGTGTCAACCGCTTCAGCACGTATGTGAAAACTATTGGACAAGAAGAACTTTGCAATATTAAACAGTTGGCAGACCGGGTTGGAAAGTCAACAAATTATGTCACCAAAGATGTGGAAAAGATGATCCAGAAGGGATGGTTCTGTCAGGGACATCTGGACGATAAGAAAACTTGTCTGATGGTAACGGACGATATTTACCGTGAATACCAGAAACTTGAGCGTGAGAAAAAGCAGCTTCAGATGGAGGAAGAAGAGCGTCGAAGAAAGCAGACACAGAAAGAAATGAGTCAAAAGAAGGTGGAAAAACCTCAAACAGAGATTCAGAGAGTACTTGAGCAGGGAGATGGGTATGTAAGGCAGATCCGCAAGTGCAACGATGCCATTCCGGGCGAAGTGATCTCTGCGAAGATTGATCATATGGAACTGTTAGTAAACAGAATCTTTGACCGCGTGGAACAAAAGCCGGAATGTGTCGGAGACATCCGAAAACTGACAGAGTATTATCTGCCGACCACGATCAAACTTTTGGAAACCTATGCAGAGATGGACGCGCAGCCGGTCGGAGGTGAAAACATTCAGTCCACGAAGCGAGAAATCGAGGATTCTCTGGATACAATCAATGTTGCGTTTGAAAAGCTGTTGGACAGCCTGTATCAGGATACTGCATGGGATGTATCGTCCGATATTTCTGTTTTGAAGACGATGCTGGCACAGGAAGGTCTCAGTGAAGACGGTCTTAAAAGAAAGTAATCATAGATGGAGGAATGAATGATGGCAAATGAATTCGAAAATATGCAGACAGCTCCGGTTTTGACACTGGAACCATTTAAAGAGGAAGAAACAGCCGTTCAGGTTGTAGAGGAAAAGGAAATTGTAGTGGAAGAACCGGTTCTTACACCGGAAGAGCAGGCAGCTGTGACTGCATTTGCAAACCAGATTGATCTTACCAATTCCAATATGATTCTTCAGTATGGCGCAGGCACTCAGAAGAAGATGGCTGATTTTTCCGAAAACGCACTGGATAAAGTCCGCAGCAAGGATCTGGGAGAAGTTGGCGCACTTCTGACCGATGTGGTTGCAGAGTTAAAAGACTTTGATGTAGATGAAGAGGAAAAAGGCTTCCTTGGATTTTTCAAAAAATCCACCAACAAATTGGAGAAAATGAAACTGCAGTATGCAAAGGCAGAGACAAACATCAACCAGATTACGAATGTGCTGGAAAATCATCAGGTGCAGCTGATGAAGGACATTTCTGTTCTGGACAAGATGTATGAACTGAATCTTACTTATTTTAAAGAGCTTTCCATGTACATTCTTGCCGGTAAGCAGAAATTAGAAGAAGTACGAAACGGTGAGCTGCAGAACCTGATCCAGAAAGCTCAGAACAGCGGACTTCCGGAAGATGCACAGGCTGCAAGAGATTTAGAAGCGATGTGTACGCGTTTCGAGAAGAAAATCCATGATCTGGAGCTTACCAGAACGATCTCCATGCAGACGGCTCCGCAGATTCGTCTGGTTCAGAATAACGATACCATGATGGTGGAAAAAATCCAGTCCACGATCGTGAATACCATTCCGCTTTGGAAGAGCCAGATGGTGATCGCTCTCGGTGTGGAACATTCCACACAGGCTGCAGAGGCACAGAGAGAAGTTGCAGACATGACCAATATGCTGTTAAAGAAAAATGCCGAGAAGCTGAAACTGGCTACGGTCGAGACTGCAAGAGAATCCGAGCGCGGTGTTGTTGAGATCGAAACGCTGAAAGCAACCAATCAGGCGCTGATCGAGACATTCGATGAAGTGATGAAGATTCAGGAAGAAGGACGTATGAAGAGACAGGAAGCTGAGGCAGAGATGCTCCGCATGGAACATGAACTGAAGAATAAACTGCTCGAAATTAGAAAATAGGTGCAAGATTTTGTGTTTTGTGGTAGAATAATGAAATACGAAATTTTGTGATACAGAGGTGTAACATGGTCAGACCAATTATCAAAAACAAAGGCTTTTTAGCAAAAAAATCCAGTTCAGCAACTGAGGCAGATGCCAGAATTGCTCAGGATCTTTTAGATACATTCCTTGCACATAAGGATGAATGTGTAGGTATGGCAGCAAATATGATCGGCTGGTTAAAGAGAATCATCGTTGTAGATCTCGGATTTGCTCCGGTTATTATGTATAATCCGCTGATCATCAAAAAAGATGGTCCGTTCGAGACAGAGGAAGGATGTCTTTGTCACGAAGGCGAGAAGAAAGTGACACGTTATGCAGTGATCGAGGTTGCATACATGGATCATGCATTCAAGCTTCAGAAAAAAGTTTTCACAGGCTTCAATGCACAGATCATCCAGCATGAGATTGATCATTGCAACGGTGTTTTAATTTAAAACCTAATATTGAGCCAAGAAATGGGACGGTATTTTACCGTCCCGTTTGTTTTAGGCTTATAAAGGATAACTGTCAAATCCATTTCCGTTAAATACGTAAATCTCATGAAATCCGGTCTGTTTCAGCAGATCGACTGTTCTGTCAAAATCAAAGATCAGATTGTTTTTGTCGTGGGAGTCGCTTCCGAGTACCGGTTTTCCTCCTTCTTCCAAAAGTGTCTTTAATAAATAGTCAGCCGGATACGGTGTGCTGCGCCAACCGCGTGCGATGGCTCCGGTATTGACTTCAATATACGGACAGGTTTTTACAATTCGACGGAGCGCTTTCTCAGCAATTTCTCTGTAACGCTCATCGTCCTCAGGCATAAGGCTGAATTTGGTAAGAACATCAAAATGTCCCACACAGGTCGGTTTGATCATTTCTACATGCTCGCAGAGAAGGTCGTAATAAAACTGGACCATGGCGAAAATGTCACCGTTAAACGCATTTTGTATACAATCAATCTGCTGTTCCGGACTATGGTCAATCGGATAGCAGATTCCATCCTTGATAATATAATGAACGGATGCGATTAAATAATCATACTGTTTGATTTCGTCCATCGCGAATCCTAATGCAGACCGGTCGATATAGGTGTGATCCATTTTTCCGCCGCCCAGTGATTTTGTAAATACCGGGATATGGCTCATAACCGAATAGTAATCCAGTTCGAGACCGGCGTAGAGCGTGATCTGCTCTGAATATGTTTGTTTGAGTTGGCGTATTGTCTCCAGATATTCGGCATAAGAAGCGTGGTCTGTACAATAACTGGTGTCACATCCGGTATAACTGTGGTCGGAAAAACCAAGGGATATCATATTTTTTTCTATAGCGGATAAAACATTTTCCTCCAGGCTGTGTTTGCCGTCGGAAAATGTGGTGTGGGTGTGGAGATTGGAATAGCGCATATGAGTGGCCTCCTGAAATATATTTTTCTTTATTATAATGCGTTAGGGAATGAATTGGAAGATGCAACTTGGACGGGATTATGTTAAAATAGAAAAAACGGACGCGAAAGGAGTGAACCATATGGCAGGACAAAATCAGAAAATGAAAATCTTATGTCTGCTTCAGATTCTTCGTGAGCGCACAGATGAGCATCATATCATGTCAGCAACGGATCTTTGCAAGGCGCTGGAAGAATACGGTGTCAGTGCGGAGCGAAAAAGCATTTATTCGGATATCGAAGCATTAAAGACATTCGGAATCGATATTGTCCAGAAGAAAGGTTCGACTCCGGGCTATTATATTGCAAGCCGCGAGTTTGAAATTGCAGAATTAAAACTGTTGGTGGATGCAGTACAGGCTTCCAAGTTCATTACGAAGAAAAAGACGGAAGAACTGATCAAGAAGCTGGAGCGTCTGACGAATAAATACGAAGCTTCCCAGTTTCAGCGTGAGGTTTATATTTACAATCGTGCCAAAGCCCAGAATGAAACTATTTTTTATAATGTGGACTACATTCACGATGCGATTTTTTTCAATGTGAAGATTCAATTCCAGTATTCGGAGTGGACGGTAAAAAGAAAGCTTCAGTTAAAGAAAAATGGAGCTTTTTATGTGGTGAGCCCGTGGGCGCTTACCTGGGCCGATGAAAATTATTATTTGATCGCTTACGATGAGGCAGAAGATAAGATCAAGCATTACCGTGTAGACAAGATGAAATCCATGAGTCTGCTGGAAGAAAACCGTCTGGGAAGAGAACGGTTCCAGGAATTTGATCTGGCTGATTTTTCCAAAAAGACATTTGGCATGTATGGCGGTGTGGATGCAAAGATCACGCTGGAAGGAAAGAACGGACTGGCCGGAGTTGTCATTGACCGTTTCGGACAGGATGTGGCTATGATGGCTTCGGACGAGGAACATTTCCGTGCGATCGTAACGGTGGCAGTCAGTCCGCAGTTTTACGGATGGCTGTCCGGTATTGGATCCGGAATCAAAATTATCAGTCCGGAGAATGTGAAAGACGGTTACAGAGAGTATTTAAGAAAGATTTTAGAAAATTATATCGAAGAATAACGATTGACTGAGAGACAGGAAATCAGCGGAAGGAATGCTGGTTTCCTGTTTTTTTGCCTGATTTTGTGCTGGGAGTCCGGATTTTGGTACATCCAATATGGGATAATGACATCATCAGATAGAGAGAAACCTAAAGTGAACATATACAAAACGCAAGGAGGTACAGTATGGGATATTTCGGAATGATGTCAGAGAAGAAGCAGTACGGCAGAGAAGAACACATTGACTACTATAAGAGATACCGTTTTTACAAGGAACTTGCAGAAGAGACCAGTGAGCAGGACGACTGGGCATTTGAAGAGAGAGATTAGGAGGCGGTCATATGTCATTATTATTTACAGGACTTGCAGTTTGCAGTATCGCGGGAGTTTTAAAGGGAAGTATCGCATGGTTTGTGGTAACGATCATGTGCGCCACATTGGCGATCACATACGAGATTAATGAGAGTCTGACAAAACGCTGACTTGTCTTGCACGCATATTGTGTGGTATAATCGGACAGTACCCTGGATTATGGTACAGATTAAGCTACACAAGAAAGGAACTGATCCAAATGAAGAAAGTATTTATTTCCGCAGATATTGAAGGTATGGAGGGCAATGTTTCCCGCATCGGCTCTAACAGAGGCAACATGGACTACGCACTTTGCCGCAGACGTCTGGCAGAAGACGTAAACGCAGCAGTACGCGCATGCTTCGACTCTGGTTACGATGAGGTTTATGTATGTGACGGTCACGGCGATATGGAGAACCTGATCATCGAGGATATGGACCCGCGCTGTAAGCTGGTTTCCGGCGCGATGAGAAGCAGTCTGCAGATGGAAGGTATTGACAGTTCCTTTGACGCATATATTTCTTTCGGCCATGCAGGCGCAGGCCTCACACTGGGCGGTGTAATCGACCACTGCTACAACGGCGGCAAGATTTATAACCTTCGCTTCAATGGTGTGACTATGAACACAGAGACTGTTTGCAACGGTTTAGTTGCAGGTTTCTATGGTGTACCGCTGGTTGCATGTATCGGTGACAAGGCCCTTGCAGAAGAGTGTAAGGCATTCGTTCCGAACATCGAAGGCATCGTGGTAAAAGAAGGCCGCAGCCGTTTCTCCGCAATCTCCGTGCATCCGACTGTAGCGCGTGAGATGATCTACAACGGCGTGAAAGCAGCTCTTGCAAGACGCGACGAGATCAAACCGATCGCATGTGCAGAGACACTGACTATGGAGATTGACTATAAGGATTCCAACATGGCAGATACTGCATCCCTGGTTCCGGGTGTGGTTCGCCTTTCTCCGAGAACTGTTTCCTTTACAGGAGATCCGGAGACAGTATTTAAAGTACATGAGCTGCTGATCTTTAGATTAGTGGATGCGTATAATCTGTAATAGCGAGATTATCATAGAAAACAGGCTCAATGCCTGGCTGTGTGAAGTAGGATAAAATAAGAAAAGCAGAAGTGTGGATTCCGTAAGAAAGGTCCGTGACTTCTGCTTTTTTGTTATAAAATGGAACTTAATTCCTGTTGGATGTGAACAGCAAACACCTGATGTCCCATTTCAGTAAAATGAGCTCCATCGTAGGCCAGCTGGATATTCCAGGAATGGTTGTTGATGAAAGGCAGTCCTCGTTTTTGAGCAAGCTGCTCGTATGCAACGATCAGTTTTTTCAGCTTTTCTTCCGCTTCCGGAAATTCCGGAATATCAAAAGGCGGCGGTGTGATCAGGACTAATTTCATATCCGGCCAGTTTGTCTTCAAATAGTCTAAAAGCGCTTCCATGCGCTTTACAATGGGGCTCACATCCATGCGGCTGGAAATCAGAATGTCATTCGTGCCAAGCATAATGCAGGTCATATCGATGGGCGCATGTTCCGTTACAATTCGCTTTAGATCTGTATAATTCCAGTAGGGTTCCGGAACGATTCTGCCATTTTCTCCACCGTTGATTACAGTCCAGCCGGTGCTTTTCGCAAGCAGGTCACACCAGCGGTGGTCGGCATCATACCGGCCGGGTATCGGACCGCGCGGGTCATAGCCGTAAGTATTCGAGTCTCCGTAGCAGAGAAGTTTCATAGAGAGCCTCCTTTCATGGGTGAGATACAATTATTCACAAGTAAATATTTCCTCTTTGGCATAGTCAATAAACGCCTTTAGGGCTTCGGACATCCATTTGTTTTTGTGGTAAATCAACTGTTTACTGATCGTGACATCCCGTATCTCGCTGACGTCCAGATAGCACAACAATCCTTCCTGTACCTTTTTCCGGGTAACAAAATCAGGAAGAAATGAGATCATGTTACTTTCAGAAAGGATCGAGGTAATCAGGTCAGTTCGCCCAATCTCGAGAACAGGAGTGATCTCCAGGGAGCGTTTGACCAGTTCTTTGTCAAAGATCTTTCGGTAACCATGACCATATTCCGTCAATACGAAAGGCTCCTGAATAATATCGTGAAGCGATAAGTCCTTTGCACCGGCATATTTGGAGGATACATTGGTCACAAAATGCATGGAGAGCGATTCTTCTTTGGCGATCACATAGTCTTTCTGGTATACATGACTGTCAAGCGTCATCATAATGTCGGCTTTGTTGTGGTCCAGCATATCGAACATAACATCGGTGTCCGCAGTTGTGAATTTTAACGAGATGGAAGGATATCTTCTGTGAAAGTCAATGTAATTGTTGTGAATGATTTCCTCACAGAGCGAATCCGGAGTAACAATGTGAATATGACCGCTGCAGTCCTTTTCTTTTTCCATATTATCTCGAAATTCATCCGTTAGTGTGCGAACCTGATGAGCATAGGATACCAATTTGTGACCGCGGTCAGTCAGAGTGATCGTGTGATTGATACGCTCGAACAAAAGACAGCCAAGCTCCGCTTCCAGCTGCTTGATCTGAAAGGATACGGTCGATTGGGAATATCCCAGCTTTTCCGCCGCCTTTGTAAAACTTCCAAGTTCAGCAACATGAATAAATGTGATCAGATTTCTTAATTCCATAATAAAAGATACCTCCACAGTATCGAATTTTTCGATATAAAACATCAAAACTATCTATTTGATAGATTGCGAGTTTTATTATATAACTATATCTAGGAAAAAGAAACACTTGGAGGATAAAAAAATGCCGGAAATTAAATTCTACAATCGTGCACCAGTGCCGATGGAAATGCATAAAGTAAAAATTGTTCAGAAACTTACACTGCTCCCGATCCAGAAACGTTTGGAGAAACTGGAAGAGGCAGGATTCAATACATTTATGCTGCATAACGGGGATATCTTTATGGATATGCTGACAGACTCAGGCGTAAACGCAATGAGCGACAACATGCAGTCCGCAATGCTGAGAGCAGACGATGCGTATGCAGGAAGTGAAACATTCTACCGCATGAGAGATAAGCTGGAAGAGATTTTCGGTATCAAATATCTTCTTCCGACACACCAGGGCCGTGCATGTGAGCATATCATTGCCCAGCATTTTGTAAAACCGGGCAGCTGTGTTATTATGAACTATCATTTTACCACATCCAAGGCTCATGTAACCCGCCTTGGCGGTAAAGTCGAAGAGCTGGTAAAAGATGAAGGTCTGATCACAAAGAGCACGCTTCCGTTCAAAGGAAATATTGATCTGGATAAAGTAAAAGCCTGCATCGAAAAAGAAGGCGCAGAAAATATCGCATACATGCGTCTGGAGGCAGGCACAAACCTGATCGGAGGTCAGCCGATTTCCTATGAAAACATGAAGGAAGCAACAGAGCTTGCAAAATCCTTCGGAATTCCGACTATTTTAGATGCATCCCTTTTACAGGACAACCTGTACTTCATCAAGACCCGCGAAGAGTCCATGAAAGACAAATCCATTGCTGAGATTACACGAATGATCGCGGATCTGTTTGATATTATTTATTTCTCTGCACGTAAATTTGGTTTCGGCAGAGGCGGCGGAATTCTCGTTCGTGATGAGAATCTGTTCCACGAGATGGAAGATTATATTACCATGTTTGAAGGCTTCCTTACTTACGGCGGTATGTCCGTAAAAGAAATGGAAGCACTGATCATTGGTTTCGATGAGACCATGGATATGGACATTATCTCTCAGGGACCGCAGTTCATCAACCATTGCGTAACAGAGCTTGATAAGCTTGGTATCCCGATGGTAACACCGGGCGGCGGACTTGGCGCTCACATCGATGCACGTCAGGTAGTCGGTCATATTCCGTCCGAGCAGTACCCGGCAGGTTCCCTTGTTGCGGCGCTTTACCTCTGCGGCGGTATCCGTGGTATGGAGCGCGGTACACTTTCTGAAGAAAGAAATGCTGACGGTACCGAGCATATCGCATCCGTAGAGATGGTAAGACTCGCATTCCCGAGACGCGTATTCACACTCTCCCAGACAGAATACGTCATCGATCGTGTGAAATGGCTCTACGATCACAGAGATCTGATCGGTGGTCTGCGTTTCGTGCATGAACCGAAATCGCTTCGTTTCTTCACCGGAAAATTAGAGGCAGTATCCGACTGGCCGCAGAAACTGGTAGAAGCGTATATTAAGGATTTTGGCGAGGATCAGTAAGAAAAACAATAGACTGATATGTGTGGGGATTTCCTTTTGGAAATCCTCATTTTTTGTTGGGAGTACGGATTTTGGTACACCCAATCTGCAATAATAAAGATAACAAAAAACGGTGTGATCTTTACACTGGCTGGAATGTATAAATAAGTAATATTACAGAAGAAATCATAATCCCAGAATGATTGAAGAAGATTGGATTGATAATATCAGAGCGTACATTTATAATATAATTGAAATATTCAAGAAAAGACACTGTATTGTGTGATGAATATAAGCTATTAATCAAAGTAGTATCTGCAATTGGCGGAGGAATCAAAATGGGAAATAAGGTTTTGTTTGCAATTTTGTTTTGTATCCTGATGTACTTTCTGTACATAAATGGTTACATGATCATCAATGCGAAGCGGGCGGTTACATTTATCGGATCGATTCGCGGAAGGGGAATGTGCGGTGCATCGTTTCGTTCTTGCAGTGGATACATGAAACGAATCATGCGGTTTAGAGAGAGCCGCGCATATCATTTTGTGTTGGAAGCGAAATTGGTAAGCGGAGAAATGGAAGTTGAGATTCTGGATCGGGACAAAAAAGTGATCATGCATCTGGATGAACATTCGCCGGAAGCAGCGATTGAGGTGGATGGAAAGAAGCGGTATACATTGATTTTCCGGTTCAAGTCTGCAACAGGAGACTTTAAGATGCGTTGGCAGGATTGAGAAAAGAGGCATCATAAATTTTATAATATCACTTTCGGGAGGTATCCGTATGAAGAATGCGATTAAGATTGAAACCATAGATATTACAAAACTTGACGTAGACGCGATCGTAAATGCGGCCAACACCAGTCTGCTTGGCGGCGGTGGTGTGGACGGAGCGATTCATCGTGCAGCAGGTCCTAAGCTGCTGGAAGAGTGTCGGACATTGCACGGCTGCAGAACCGGAGAAGCGAAGATAACCAAGGGATACAATCTAAAGGCGAGATATGTGATCCATACGGTTGGACCGATTTATTCCGGCTTGCCAAAGGATGCGGAACTGCTTCAGAATTGTTATTGGAATTCCCTGGAACTTGCTCGTGAAAATGAGATTCATTCCATTGCATTTCCGGCCATTTCCACCGGTGTTTACGGATATCCGCTGGAGGATGCTACAAAAATTGCTCTGAAGACCGTTGCAGATTGGATGAAGAATCAGGCAGACTATGAAATTGCGGTTACGTTTGCATGTTTTGACAAGAGAACGACGTTTTTGTATGAGGAGTTGTGGAGTGAGATTTGAGCGGTGTAGAATTATACTGCAAGTTCAATGACAAATATGGAATCCTCCCTTAAAATTATTTCTAGGAAGTATTATGGAAATGATTTAAGGGAGGAGTTTTTATGTTCAATGAAAAAGAAAAGGAAGAAGTGGATGCGAATTGAACTGTCGCAAAATTTGCAACAGTTCAAAAAGTGGATACAGTGAAGAGATTAGAAACAACATGCTTCAAAGTGAAAAAGGAGTGAGTGAAAAATGATATACATTACAGGCGACTGTCATGGGAATTTCAAACGATTCAATGCCAGTATCTTCCCAGAGCAGAACGAAATGACAAAAGAAGATTATGTCATTATCTGCGGAGATTTTGGCGGTGTGTGGAATAAAGATGAAGAAAGCAAAACGGAAACGATGATTTTGGACTGGCTGGATTGTAAACCGTTTACCACATTGTTTGTTTCAGGAAACCACGAAAATTTCGACAGACTAAAGGAGTATCCGGTAGAAGAATGGCATGGCGGGATGATTCAGAAAATCAGACCATCAGTAATCTACCTGATGCGAGGGCAAGTCTACGAACTGGAAGGTAAAACGATATTTACGTTTGGCGGTGCTAGTAGTCACGATATTGATGGCGGAATACTGGAGCTGGATGATCCAGACTTTAAGAAAAAGAAAAAAGAACTGGATAAAGGCTGGAAGCCATATCGTATTAATCATCTCAGCTGGTGGAAAGAAGAATTGCCATCACCTGAGGAAATGGAAGAGGAGCGAAAGAATCTGCAGAAGCAGAATAACGAAGTGGATTTTATTGTGACGCATTGTGCATCTTCCAGTACGGCGGCGCTGTTAAGTCACGGCATGTATAAACCGGATTTGCTGACTGATTATCTGGAAGAGATACGACAGAGTGTGAAATTTAAGAAGTGGTTCTTTGGACATTATCATGATAATCGCAATGTGAATGCAATGGAGATACTGCTTTGGGAGCAGATTATACGGATATCGTAAAGTGTGGGGATGTTCAATAGAAAACAACCAAGCAAACAATCAGGGCCTATGGGATTTTCACTCCACAGGCCCTGCGCTTGTTTTACATCGTTTTAAGTGCTGTTTCTTTTCCAATCTTTTCCCAATACTGATTTTTGTAGAACTGCAGCTGCAGTTCGTATGTATTCTGGTTGCGGCGATCCAGTGAGCCAATGTAATCATGTTCTCTCAAATGCGGATCCTGAGATTCCAGGATCGTGATTGCAATGTTGGAACAGTGGGCGGATACACGTTCGAAGTTGCCCAGAAGATCATTGAAAATAAATCCCAGTTCCAGAGTACACTGACCGTTCTGGACGCGCTGGATATGACCTTTTTTCAAGTCTTTTGCCATGAGGTTGATCACCTCGGCCAGAGGATTTACTTTGCCGGCAAGAATGCAATCCATGTTTTCCATGGACTCCTGAGTCAGGCGGCAGACCTCTTTCACAGCATCGATATAGATGGTCAGATCATGGAGAGCCTGAGGGGAGAAGGCGATCTTCTTTTCGTGAAGTTCCAGAGCCAGTTCAGCGATTTTGACGGAATGGTCGGAAATTCGCTCTACGTTGGTCAGATAGTTTAAATATCTGGCAGAAACCAGATTTTCGCCGTCACTCAGTGGTTTCGCATGCAGACGAACCAGGTAGGAGCCCAATCGGTCTTCAAAGCGGTCAACCTTGTCTTCGCGGGACATGATCTTATCAAATGTTTCCTGTTTATAAGTTCCAAGCAGATCGATGGAACTGTGGATATTGCGGAATGCGGTATCGGACATCTGGTCCATGGTTTTGCTGCTCTGTTCGAGGGCGAGAGCCGGATAATTCAGGAAACGTTCGTCCAGGAGATTCTCTTCGTATTCTTCCTCGCCGGATTCGGACTTGTCTTTTACAATCCATGTAACAAGTTTTACCATCAGACCGGAAAACGGTATAAGCAGGATGGTAGCAGCAACCTTGAAGATGGTGTTGATGATCGCAATACCAAGGCTGGTTGCAGGCAGTGCCATAAATTCAAAATGAACAAAGGCGTTGCCGATATAGAACGGGATCATCAGCAGCGTAGCACCGGACAGGTTGAAGATCAGATAAACAAGTGCGGTACGTTTTCCGTTGAGGTTAGCACCGATCGCAGACAGCAGAACCGGAGCACATGCACCGATACACATGCCGATTACCATCGGAATCGCCACATCATAACCGATAATACCGGTAACAGACAGCGCCTGCAGAATACCGATGGATGCCGAACAGCTTTGGATTACAGCAGTAACTGCGATACCAACAACCATAGCGACCAGCGGATTGGAAACGGCTGCGATGAAGTTCAGGAACGCAGGACTCTCTTTGAGAGGTGCCATAGCGCCGCTCATGGACTGCATACCGTTCATCAGCACAGACAGTGCCAGCAGGATCATGCCAACGTTTTTCAAATTCTGTTTTTTACAGAAGAAGTACAAAATAATACCAATAAATGCAACGAATGCAAAGATCGTTGCAGAGGAAAATCCGCCGCTGCCTTCCATTCCGGCAAGAACCAGGATCCAGCCGGTAGCTGTGGTACCGATATTGGCGCCCATGATAATGCCGACGGCGTTGGCCAGTTTCATAATACCGGAGTTTACAAAACCAACGACCATGACGGTGGTTGCGGAGGATGACTGAATGACTGCGGTGACCAATGCTCCCAGAAGGACGCCGCGAAACGTGGTGGAAGTCAGCTTTTCCAGAATGATTTCCAGTTTGCTGCCTGCAACACGTTTGAGACCTTCACCTAAAAGGGACATTCCAAAGAGGAAAAAGCCAAGGCCACCCAGAAGCGAGATTGTATTTGTGATGCCCATATGTTGTCCAGACCTTTCTTTTTACATCAATGATGTATTTTTTTCCATTCTTATTATAGTGCGGTTCATGTCGACTGGCAAGGGGGCATGTTGTTTTTAATCATGGATCCAGTTTGTTTCCACAGTTAAATTCAGATGAGAAAATAGAAACAGTTCTTGGTAATCAGGGAGAAATATTGAAAGAATCAATTTTAAAAAGATTAATGAACTGATTGATTTAGTGTAAAGTATTAGTAAAAAGTGCAGAGAATTTTATAAAA
>SVDR01000031.1 GCA_015057755.1 Lachnoclostridium sp. | reverse complement strand
TGATTACATGATTTCCTGTAATGGCGTGGAGATGGCGACCTGCTTCTTCGATATCTTCGATACCGCTGAGGGCAGCGGCTTCCAGTTCATTGATGTGCAGGATTGGTTTCAGGGCCATCATGCGGTCCAGTTTCTCTTTGGCAATGTGCATCAAGCGCGGACCAGGAGCGAAGAAGACCTGAAGATTTCTGTTTTCTTCCAGGTAATCCAGAAGGTTTACGCCTGTCGGCTCTTCAATCTCAAGACCGCAGATATAGCAAAGATCATAGTCGTTGGAATCGTATGGTTTCATCCATTCTTTCTGGAAGGTGTACTCTGCACCATGATAGGACATAAATGTGCGCTCACCGGTGTCCTCTACGAGGCAATAGCAGCAGCCATTATCCTGATCCGGTACGTATACCGCGATCGGAACGCCGGCTTCTGTCAGGCATTTTTTTACATAGTCTCCGTACATACCGGTACCAACCGGACTGATGTGTGTGTGCGGTGCACCGAGAAGACGAACAGTATAAGCAACGTTATAAGAACAGCCGCCGATTGCCATGGTCTGAGCTGTCGGATGAACATCTTCCTGAGTGACCGGAATATGCGGAAGGTTAATGATAATGTCCACGCATGTGGAACCGATAAGAAGCGCTGGTTTCATAATAAATCGTTCCTTTTCTTTTTGTAGGTTTTGCTCTATAATTATAATATGGAAGTCAGAAATTGGCAACGAGGAATCGTGCGAGGTGGAGATAAATGATCGTAAATATCGAGTTTTTTGATGAAGAGCCCATTGAAAACATAATCACAAATCTGAATTTTGAAGTAGATAAGACGATTTTCTTTGGATATGAGGAAGTAATGCGCCCACATAAGAAGACGATCCAAGCGTTTCTGCAGAAAGTCTGCGCCGTGAAAGAGGTGGAGTTCTATTCTGTGAATCCGTTTGACCTGATGGAGATCATGAAGGCGATTGCTAATGTGGTGCGCAGAGAGCAGGAGAGCGGAAATATGGTCTATTTCGATCTGACCGGAGGGGAAAGTCTGCTGCTGGTGGCGTTCGGAATCCTGTCTCAGGAATTCTCTGCGCCGATGTTCATGTTCGATGTCCGCACAAGAGAACTGATCGAGTTTTGCTGCTCGGGCAATTCCATCGGAGGTGTGGCGAAGCCGCGGCCGATCGAGCTGAATCTGGATCAGTTCGTTTCTCTTTATAACGGAACGATCAACTACCGTCAGAGAAAGATGTTCAAGGAAATGAGCCTGGATGGGGCCACAGATATCGAAAATCTGTGGAAACTTTCCAGAGAACATGGGGATAAGTGGGTGCATTATTCTTCGGTATTGAGGAAATTTGCGCCGGATGCATCCCTAATGGTGGATGTGGAGCGCGATGTGTTCCAAAATGAATTCCACAGACATCACAGAGCCGGAAATATTAAAGACTTCCACAAATTTATGCACGGGTGCAGTCATCTGGGATTTGTGAAGCTGTATGCCGCGGGTAAGAATGGATACCGTTTCCGTTATAAAAATGCAGCGATCAAACAGCTTCTCTGGGATAGCGGAAGCATCTTGGAAATGTATACATTTTTGCAGGAAACGAGAAAAGACGGGATCACTGACTGCAGAGTCGGTGTGCATATTGACTGGGACGGTGTGGTCCATAACGACGGAAACCGAGACGTGCTCAATGAGATTGATGTAATGTCCATACAGAATAACTGTCCAACCTTTATTTCCTGTAAGATTGGCAGTGTGGACCAGATGGCGCTTTATGAACTGGAAACCGTGGCGAACCGGTTTGGAGGAAAATATGCGAAAAAAGTGCTAGCGACGGCTCAGGAACTTTCTGTGGCTCATATGCGCAGAGCAGAAGAGATGGGGATTGAAGTCAGAGTGATGAGATAAGAAAAAGGGCTTGTACAAAATTTGTACAGGCCCTTTTAATAAACTGTTGGTTAGATTTATGCACAGCCAATAGTTTTTGCAGCTTTCATGATCTGTTTCTCGGAATATGTATGTGTTGCATCGCCGTATTTTTCAATATCATAATAAGCTCTGAGAAGAACGCCGCAAGCTGCTCCCCATTTTAATACGTTAACCGGGCTTTTAACGACTTTGATGGAAGCTTTTACAATTCTCTTTAAATCTTTTGCACTTAAACCGCCGGAAACATCTTCTAAATCATCTTCAGATAACTCAGCTTCTTCTTCGTCTGCCGGTAACATTTCTTCAATGTTTACGCCCTCTTTTTCGAACATACCAGCAAACTCTTCATAAGAAGCAGCATTGTCTAAACCATTCACGAACTCTTCGTTGTTCATAATTTCTTCAAAACGTGTCATAATAAAATCCTCCTAAAATTGATGTTTTTTGTTTCTATTGATATATACACAAACAACAAAAAACTGTTACAAAAATTATATCAAAAAAATAAAAAATGTGCAAGGGATTAGTGTTTGCTTGTGTACTTTATTAGTGTTATAATAGATGCATATTTGTAACCAAGAGCGAAATGAGATGGAAAGCAGTATGACAGAGAAAGAGAAAAGTTTTGAGCAGGTTTATTATGAATATTATCCGCGTATTCTGGGACATATTCGGAAGAAATTGTCTTCCTATCATGAGGCAGAAGACCTGGCTCAGGAAATTATGACGGTTTGTTTTCGCAATTTTGAAAAATATGATTCGGAGAAGGCATCACTTGGAACCTGGATTTATGTGGTCATGAATAACCGACTGAAAAACTATTATAGAGATAAGAAAGATCTGGTATCCCTGGATGATGAGGAGAGTTATCTTGAAGTTGCTGCCGAGGAAGTTCTGGAAGAAGCTGTGATTCTGGAAGAGCAAATACAGATATTGATGGATACGATTGAGAAACTTTCGGAACGTGAGCAGACAATTATAAAATATACATATTTTTACCGAATGACATCGGCAGAAGTGGCGGAGCGGCTTCATATGACGGCGGGAAATGTCCGGGTGGTATTGAACCGAACGTTAAAAAAGCTAAAAGGATATTTGGAAGAACAGAGGTTTGAAAGATAGAGGGAGGAAAAACAGATGGCAAGTGTGTTTCGTAAAACGGCTCTGGAGCGTTTAAGTTCTCCGGATCAGCTGGATAGTATGTTAAAGATTACGTCTCCCATGTCGTGGCTGGGAATCGCAGCTGCTGCAGTTCTGGCAGCGGTGGTAACAGCATGGTCCTTTATGGGAACGATTCCGGATATGGTGTCTGCACCGGGATTTCTGGTTTACAGCTATAATACCAATACATTATATAGTCCGTCTCTGGGGACGGTGAAAAATCTGCTGGTATATCCGGGCGAAGTGGTAGAAGAGGGAACACCGGTTATGGAGCTTTACAGCCCGACAGGAGATGTGGTTACGGTAGAATCCGATCAGTCCGGTATCGTGTCTGCGCAGCTTGTTTCCAGAAAGGATGAAATTACACCTAATACAGAGATTTTCAGACTTTCTCCGGTAACAGAAAATGAACTTTCTGTTGTTTGTTATGTGGATCTGAATACTGCAATGCAAATTGAAGAGGGAATGGAAACATCGGTTTATTTAAATGCTGTAGATTCCGGAACATATGGCCATATGGAAGCGGTTGTAACGAATGTGGATCGCTGCGCAAGTTCCGCCGGTGCATTGACAGAGCTTTTAGGTGCAGATGGTCAGTTGGCATATCAAGTGACACAGAATGGTCCTGTGGCTGCTGTGACTTGTGAATTGAAAACGGATGAGAATACGGAAAGTGGTTATTATTTCAGCACTCAGAATGGTGCTGAGGTTCAACTGATGGGCGGAGAGCAGGCTGCAGTACAGATTGTGATAAATAAGAGTGCCCCGATCTCCAAAGTGTTTCCGATGTTTGGGGGAAAATAAATGAGCAAGAATTATTGCAAAACACCTACCATATTCCAGATGGAAGCGACAGAGTGTGGAGCAGCGTCACTGGCTATGATCTGTGCATACTGGGGAAAACATGTACCGCTTGAGCAGATGCGTGTGGAAACCGGAGTATCACGAGACGGCTGCAATGCCAAAAATATTATGAAGGCGGCAAAACGGTTTGGAATGGAGTGCCGCGGATTCCGCAAGGAGCCAAACTCTTTGAAAACGCTGGATATGCCATGTCTGATCCATTGGAATTTTAATCACTTTGTGGTGCTGGAGGGATTTAAGGGAGAGTATGCTTATTTAAATGATCCTGCCATCGGACGCAGAAAGCTGACGATGCAGGAATTGGATAATGGTTTTACCGGAGTTGTACTTACCTTTAAACCGACGGACCAGTTTGAAAAAACAAAAAAAGAGAATACATTACTGCCTTTGGTGATGAAACGCCTGCGCGGGCAGAAAGAAGCTTTGGCACAGATGATTTGTCTGGGTCTGCTTTTGATTCTTCCGGGTCTGATCCTTCCGGTGCTTTCTCAGTTGTTCCTGGATGAGATTCTTGGTACAGCAGGTGTACCGTGGTTCGGACAATTTTTAGGATTTATGGCGGCTACGATCTTATTCCAGACAGCACTTAGTCTATATCGGTCCAAACTGCTCTTAAATATGCAAAATAAGCTGGTTCTGTTATCTTCACGAGAGTTTCTGGATCGGTTATTCCGGCTGCCAGTTAATTTCTTTGACCAGCGTTCTCCGGGTGATTTAGTAGGAAGAATTGAAAATAATGATCATGTAAATACATTTATTACAGGAAATCTGGCCGAGATTGTTCTGGATATCTTTGTTGCTGTTTTTTATTTAATTCTGTTGTTGGCGTATAATCCGGTCATGACCGGCATTGGTATGATCGGAATTATATTTAATATTGTTTTAGCAAAGATAACGTCCGAAAGAATTGCAAATATGACGCAAAAACTGCAGCAGGATAAGGGAAAACTTGCGGGAGCTGTATGTGCAGGTCTCAGCGTAACATCTACCTTGAAAGCATCCGGTGCAGAAAGCGTGTACAGTGCAAGAATTTTGGGATACGAGGCAAAGGCTTCAACTGTTGAACAGCAGATCAGCCGTACGCAGACGATCATTGGAGCACTTCCGGGGGTAGTGGGCAATCTGATTGACATCGTGATTCTGATTGTGGGAGCCATGTATGTCATTAATGGTCATATGACTCTGGGTATGTTATCTGCATTCTCTTCCTTATTTGGTTCATTCTCTGCACCGGTAGAAGAACTGGTGGCATTTGTACAGCAGATTCAGACGCTGAAAGTAGATATGGAACGAGTGGATGACATTATGCGTCATCCGATGGATGAGAAGTTTGAGGAAAAGACGATCAGAGAAATGCCTCAGGCGAAGCTTTCTGGACATGTAGAGCTGGAAGATATTTCGTTTGGATACAGCAGACTTGCGAAACCACTGGTAACAGACTTTTCATTCACGCTGACGCCTGGAAGTTCTGTTGCATTTGTCGGATCTTCCGGCTGTGGTAAATCAACGGTATCCAAAATTGTCAGCGGCCTTTATCACCCATGGAGTGGAACCGTAAAGTTTGATGGAATTCCGATGGAGGAAATCTCACCAGAGATATTGCATGCCAGCGTTTCAACGGTCAGCCAGAATATTTCCTTATTTTCTGGAACGATTCGTGACAACCTGACCTTGTGGAATCCGGCAATTTTAGAAAAAGATATGATCAATGCGGCGAAGGATGCCTGCATTCATGATGTGATCACGCAGAAACCGGGAGCATATGATTTCAAACTGGCAGAAGGCGGAGAGAATCTGTCCGGAGGTCAAAGACAGCGTCTGGAGATTGCCCGAGCACTGGCAACGAACCCGACGATTTTGATCATGGATGAGGCAACCAGCGCGCTGGATCCGATCACAGAGAAAAAGATTATCGATAATATCAAACGCCGCGGATGCACCTGCATCGTTGTGGCGCACCGTCTCAGTGCTGTTCGAAACAGTGATGAGATTTTGGTTATGAGTTCCGGCAAAATTGTGGAGCGTGGAACTCACGAAGAATTAGCTGCTGTGGACGGTTATTACAGACAGTTCATGGCAACAGATTAGGAGGGGCAGCAATGAAAATTGAATTAAAAGGCGGCTCTTTCTATGTTCCGCAGGAAAAAGAGGATGCATTCCGAGTTGTATCCGGAAGTGTGTATGTTTATATTGTTCCGTGGGCTCATGGAGAACCGGGACGCAGATCGTTATTGTGCCAGATTGATAAAGGTGGAATGATCCCTGCGTTTGTATATCAGGATTTGGAGTACCAGTCCTGGAGATTTCTGGTTGTGGCAGTAGATGAGGCTTCTTTAGAGCGGATGGAAGGATTTAATACCGGACCGCTTCGTAAGAAATTTCTCACCAGAGCAAATGTGGAGAATCTGGGAAATGAAGTTTATGAGGATGCGCTTGTAAATCGTTACCGGATGAATCTGGTTAAGGAAGACGGATATTTGATCCGTACAGGAAAAGATAAAAAGAATGTTCAGGCATCTACCAATGAACTGATCACATCGTTTTTTACAAAGAAAATATCTTCTGTGAAAGAGAGTGGAAATGAGGCATTATATCAGGTCATGGCGGAGCTTTGTCACAAGTCTAAGATTAAAATCGCGCCTTATGAAAAGATTATTGCCTGTTGTGGCCAGGAGTTGACTTGTCATGATATTGCGAGGATTTCGCACTTCCCGTGCAGAGATATTGTATTGGAAGAAAAGTGGCATGAGGCAGATGCAGGTTCTCTGGTGGTTTATTTTGGGGAAGAACGTGAGCCGGCTGCCTGTATTCCAAAAGGGCAGAATGGATATCTGTTGTACAGAAGTGGCCAGGAACCGGTCAAGCTGACGGAGGAACTGGCAGAACAGTGTGAACCGAGAGCCTATATGATCTACCGTCCGTTCCCTCAAAAGGCAATGACGGTAAAAGATTTTGCAAAGTACTGCTTTGAAGGTCTGTCAAAAGCAGATCTGGCAGTGATCTTTCTGCTGACCATTGTATCAAGCCTGATTGGCTTATTGATTCCGACTTTGAATCAGATGCTTTATGACCAGTTTATTCCGATGGGACAATCCGGACTGATCATTCAGATTGGCTGTCTGATCGCCTCTTTTATGATTGGTAATCTGGCATTTTCTGTGGTACAGAGTCTGGCATCCTTCCGCTTGAGCAGCAGGATCCGTTATCAGGTTCAGAATGCCGTATACCATCGTGTGTTTGAACTTCCGGAAAATTTTTTCCGTAAGTATGAGAGTGCGGATCTGGCAGGGCGAATTATGGAACTGGGAGCATTGGCAAGTGAAGTGGGTGAAATGATCCTGTCATTGGGGCTGAGTGCTGTGGCATCTGTTTTTTATCTGGTCAGAATGTTCTCATATTCTCCATTGCTGTCGGTGGTTTCTTTGGCAATGATGCTGGTCTTCTCAGCCATCGTATATGGCATGTCGCGTTATCAGATGCGATATCAGGAAAAGATCATGGAATTGGATGGAAAGAGCGATTCTATTATGTTCCAGTTCCTTCTTGGAATTGAAAAGATTCGTATTGCAGGAATTGAAGAACGTGCGATATACGAGTATATGAAGTCGTTCGTAGAGCAGAGACGTGCAGAGACAGAGCTTGGCAAAGTATCCAACATCAGCAATGCAGTTACTGCGATCAGCAGCAGTATTTTTACAATTGTATTATATGCGGTTGCATATCAGGCGACAGGAATTACAATGGGACAGTTTGTAGGTTTTAACTCGGCATTCGGTATGGTTTCCGGTACGATCAGCGGCTTGGTAAATGCGCTGGTAACCTATAAAATGCTGAAGCCGGCATATGCTCGTGTGAAGGAAGTTTTGGAGACTGCTCCGGAGACCAATGAGGCGAAACAGACTCCTGGTGATGTGAGCGGCAGAATTGATCTGGATCATGTGACATTTGCTTATGAAGAGGGACTTCCGCCTGTATTTACAGACCTATCTCTGCATATTGATGCCGGAGAATATATTGGTGTTGTAGGTTCCTCCGGTTGTGGAAAATCTACATTGTTAAAATTGCTTCTTGGATTTGAAAAGCCCACTTCCGGTCGAATTTATTATGACAACCAGGATATGGAAGAGCTTGATCTGCAGGAACTTCGAAAGAAATTTGGTGTTGTTCTGCAGAATGGAGAACTGGTATCCGGAAGTATTTTTGAGAATATTACACTGACTGCACCACAGGCAGATCATGATGATGTAATGGAAGTGGTCAAGGCAGTTGGTTTGGAAGATGATATTGATGCAATGCCAATGGGACTTCAGACGGTTGTCAGCGAGCATTGCGGAACGATTTCCGGAGGTCAGAAGCAGAGAATCTTAATTGCGAGAGCGATCATCAATCATCCGCAAATTCTCTTTTTCGACGAAGCAACCAGCGCGTTGGATAATATTACCCAGGCGCAGGTGTGTGAGACATTAGAAAAAATGGAAGGAACGAGACTTGTGATTGCCCATCGTCTCAGTACGATTAAAAATTGTGACCGTATTCTGGTCATGGACAGAGGAAATATTGTCGAACATGGAAATTATGAAACATTGATGGAAATGAAAGGTCTGTTTTACGAACTTGCAAGCAGACAGTTGATGTAGTATATCCGGGTGTAACAGTTAGAGACCTTCTGTGTATAACACAGTGAGAGCGAAAACTGCGTATACCCGGAAAATACGAGAGGATAGGAGGCTGGAATGGATTATGGCAGAGCGTGAGAATGCAGCGAAAAATGAATTGGAAATAACACTTGAATCCGGCGAGGATGTTTTCAAACATCTTTGCAGCCAGATGCTTCCTGTATCAGAAAATGAAGAGCTGACAGAGGAAGAGTTGGAACTGGTAATGGGCGGTATGTCTGATATGCTGGCAATGGAAGTAATTTCTACCGCATATTGGGATCTTTGTGTGAAGAAAAAAGCAAATACAAAATATAGCAAGGCACAGATTTACGAGGCATTAAACCGCTGTCATGCCATTAACCGCAGAACCAGGAACGGTCTTTCTGATATTGGTAAGATAACCAGTTTACTATTAAAAGAATTGAGCATATAAAGATTGCAAAGGGTGTACCGATATGAAGCGCTTGGATGAAATGAAAAAAGAGAAAGAAGAGCTGGAGAATCTGTTAGAAACGGTTGCTGATTATATAGAATTCATGAAGCCTGTAGAGGAAGAATTGGGAGAGGATGACCTGGAATTTGTAACTGCAGCCCGTGGCAGAACTTCCTACGAACAATTTCTGCAGAACATGAAAAAGAAGTAGAGACAGAGACTTCAGCGGGAGGTAAAGATGAGTAAAAGAATGGTGGAAAATGATTCTCTGATCATTTTGGGAGAGAATGGAGAAACACTGCTCACAATTTGTGAAATCTTCAAAGAAAATACGATGTTTCTGATGCCGAAAGGCAGCATTAACATGAATGTAGCTCCGGATTTTGAGGATGAATTAACTGCAGCAGCAACTGTCTGCAGTCAGATCGTGGTGGATTTTTCCGGTGTCGATGTGATTTCCAGTGCGGGAATCAAAGCACTTCTTATGGTGCAGCGAATCCTGGATAAACGCGAGAATTCGATGCTGAGATTAAAAGCAATGAAACCGGAAGTATACGAGATGTTTGACGACATGGGTTTTGTAGATCTCTTTGAGATTGATAACTAGGGGGAGGAACATATGGAAATGATTTTAAATAGAGCATATGTGGGAGAGCTCCCGTTTGTATTTGCAAATTATTGTGAAGATGATTTTGAACGCATCGAACAGATGTTAAGAATTTTGCTGGATAATGAATGCAGACTCTGGCATAAAGAAGAGGAAAGAACTGTTTTACCGATTGAAGACCCGAGAAAAGAAGCGTATCCGGAAAAGAGTGCAGTTGTATTATCGTTTATTTCTCAGAATTCAGTGGAGTCTCACGATTGGAGAAAAGAATTCAACGCGGTCATGATGATGAAAAAGCCGGTGATCGCTGTTATGCTGGACGAGATGACGGTTACTCCGATTATGAGAATGCAGTTAGAAAATGCGCAGATGATCGAGTATAAGGACTGTAAGACAGATGGTGCCTGCTGCGTGAAACTCCTTCAGATGGAAGAAATTAAAAAATGTCTGGAAGAGGAAAAAACGGTTCTGATTCCAAAGAAGAGTGCGAAGAAATATTACCTGATCCGCAAGGCAAATTCTGAGCGGATTCACATTGACAAGAGCGACTTCAAGATTGGAAGAAAGCCGCAGCCGGTCTGTGATTATACGGTAGCGGATAATGTAACGATCAGCAGAGTTCATGCAATTCTGGATCTGGAAGATGGTACATGTACGATTCGAGACAATAATTCTAGTAATAAAGTGTATGTCAATGACAGAGAGCTGGAACTGGATGAGAAATGTCCGATCCGAAGTGGAGATGTCATCGAGCTCGGAAGTGAGAAGTTCATTGTAGATGTTGTTGAATAGGGGGCTCGCCTATGAAGATCAGTACTTCCTATTATTCTGAAATTGGTGGAAGAGACAAAAACGAAGATGCGGTTTCTTTGCTGGAGTATGATGAGCGGGTTCTGGCGTTGACGGCAGATGGGCTTGGAGGACACTCCGATGGAGAACTGGCATCTGCACTGGCAGTAAAAATTGTGAATAATGAATTGATTCATCAGCGTATTTCCGTCGTTACACTTCGCAATGCGATTGAGAAAGCCAATGAAGAAATTTTCAGAAATAAAGATGGTTCGGGTATGAAGACAACCATTTCTGCAGTCTGGTTTGATGAGTGGTCTGCGTTGGCAGCCAATGTGGGTGACACCAGGATTTATCAGTTTCGTGACGGACAAGTGATCTTTCAGTCCAGAGATCACAGCGTGGCGCAAATGTCAGTATTAGCGGGAGATATTCAGCCGGAAGAAGTGCGTACAAGCAAAGAACGTCATAAACTGACTCGCGCTCTTGGCGCACAGGATGAGGTTTCTGTGGATATTGCCCATCTGGAAGTGCAGAAAGGTGATGCACTGCTCCTCTGCACAGATGGATTTTGGGAGAAAATTCGCGGAGCAGAGATGGCAGAAGAGTTGATCGGTGAAACTTCGGCTGTTACATGGATGGAGAATATGCGTGCCAGAATAGCGGACCGTGGAGTGGAAAACGGTGATAATCATTCTGCAGTTGCGATCATGGTAGGGTAAGTAAGGAGTTTGAGTATGGATAAGTATTGTATGAAATGCATGATGCCCATGGGCAATGGAGACATATGTTCTCACTGTGGACATCGGGGAGATCATGCGGTTGCGCCCCATCGTCTAACTCCGGGAACGATACTGAACAACCGATATCTGATCGGACTGGCTATCGGTCAGGGTGGATTTGGTATTACTTATATGGGCCGCGATCTTCGTCTGGATATGAGAGTGGCTGTTAAGGAATATTACCCGAACGGTTACGCCAATCGAAATGCTGCTGTCACTTCGGCTATTACTATTATAGATAAAAATCAGGCTGAATTTATCGAGGCCGGAAAGAAGAAATTCTTAAATGAAGCGAGAGCACTTGCACAGTTCCATGATGAACGAGGCGTTGTAGAAGTCCGGGATTATTTTGAGGAAAATGAGACTGCTTATATTGTAATGGAATACCTGGATGGGCAGGATCTGAGAAAAACTTTGCGGAATCGCCAGTTTACGGCAGATGAAATTTTTGAATTAATGAAGCCGGTTATGGATGCGCTTGAGAAGGTCCATGAAGTGGGGGTTGTGCATCGTGATATCAGCCCGGATAATATCATGCTGTTAAAAAACGGCAGTGTGAAATTAATGGATTTCGGCGCAGCACGAGTTTTGGACCTGTCAGACCAGAATAGTGTTTCTGTCGTATTAAAAGCCGGTTATGCTCCGGAGGAGCAGTATCGTCCCAAGGGAAAGCAAGGTCCATGGACGGATATTTATGCACTCTGCGCAACCATGTACAAGTGCATTACAGGACTCACTCCGGATGATGCCCTGGAACGATTCCATAAAGATGAATTGCAGTGGCCGTCAGATTTGGGAATTGCGATCACGGTATTGCAGGAAGATATTTTGAAAAAAGGTATGGCGGTAAATGCAGAGGATCGTTATCAGAACGTCGGAGAACTGAAAGCGATGGTCGAAAAAATATCTGAGCCGATTGTTTTGCCAAAAGATTCGCCGGAAGAGCCGCCAGCTGGTCCTCCGGAAGAATCGAAACGGAAATCGTTATCCCCGATGATCGGGATCGGATTGGCCGCTTGTGTCTTGGGGACCGTTTTTGGCGTATCGAAGCTGTCAGGAAAAGAGTCAGTGCCGGCAGTGGAGGATACTGCAATCGAAATTTCGGAAACAGAGACCGGTGCATCAACGATTGTTATGGACCCGGATGAATTAAGCTATGAAGATGGATATTATCACATCACATTGACAGTCCAGGATGAAATGACGGTAAAAGGCTTTAATAAAGCTATTGAAACTTTGACCGGAAGAATTGAGGTGCTCACAAATGGAGAACCATATGGATTTAAGGTAAATGACGATAATATCGAACTTGCACTTCCAGAATGGGCTCTGGGTGATAAGTCTTTAAAAGAAGTTCTACAGTGCTTTTTAACCAGAGCGATTGATTTCTATGCATTTGATTTTTATTCGAAAGAGTACATAAAGATCGAACGTGAGGATTTGGAGACAGTAGAGTTTTCCAAGGGAACCATAGAGGGTGTGGATCCTGCAGTGTACGAAATAAAGTCAGAAGAGTACGAATATATCAAGCTGGTCCTGACGGAAGAATATGCGGAGGAGTACGCAGCAACCATCGAAAGCTGGGGTGAATATTTGCGTTTCGGTCAGGATATGGAACGAAACAGAGACGGCTATTGGTATTATACAGATATTTTTTCAGCAGGAGATGGCAGGACCTTTTATATCCTGGATCCGGATGATCTGGAATTGCAAACTCAGACGTATTTTAATGAGCTGATCCAATGGAATCTGACTCATGACATTCTGGAATGTGGATTCTGGTTTAACTACGATTTGGATGAGGGTGTCGAATGGCAGAGGATTGCAGAGGATAATAAAACAAAACCGGGAGAATTCCAATGTGATTTGACAGAGATTTCCGGAGAGACCATTACGGTTCGGCTTAAGATTTATGAATCAGAGGAATTATCCGATGGTCAGTGGCTTGATCTTGAGGGGTACTTAAAGAAGCGCTTGGATGCTCTGGAACAGCCGTATGCCATTGGTTTTTATAACAGCGATGCCGGAATTGGTGTGGCAGTTAAAACGGATTTAAAGCATATGGGTTATCCGATATGGCAGATGTTAGGAAGAACAAAGGAAAGTCCGTTTTTGCAGATCGGTACGCTCCGAATCTACGCAGGAGATGCTATCACTTTGAATCTTGAAAAACAGGAAGATGGCAGTTACCGGATCATTGCGGCTGTGGAGAATGAGTATTACAAAAACAGCATTTGGGATATTGTCAATGCGACAGACTTAGAACAGATTCCGATTGTGATGGAATTCCGCTCAATTCCGTATTTTACCGGTATTTTGGAGAAAGCATCCTTTGAGAAAAAGGATGGCGAAGCCATTCATTTAATCTTTGATGACATGTATTACTTCAAAGATGAAGGGATTACAGAAGAAAATAAATGGTTTGTCGAGTACCTGAATGAAACATATCTGGGAGAAACACTTCCGACCAGTTTATCGCTGGATACGTGGAAAGCTTCCAGTGACCAGTATCAGGACTGGTATGATCTTCCGGTTTCTGATGCAGAGCAGTTGGAAGAAGTTGTAAGTCAGATACAAACGGTTGTCGAGAATGCAGAAGCATTTGACAATGGAACCTCAATCCTTTATGTAAAAACGCACTTGGATGTAACGGAAACATTTGCCCAGGATGTGGTGGATGTGGCTGAGCAGATTTATGAAGCGATTGATTTTGAGGGTTCCAGATACAGTTCTATGTATCTTTACCTGATTGATGAAGAGGATAATGTGATGGAGCGTGCACGGATAATCTTTTCTAGATTCGCGCAATATGAAACTCCGGGCGATTTAAGCAAAATCCAGATAGAAGGATTGTTCTACAGTGGCCGTATGGAAGATTATAAAGGGGAACTGAAAAAACTCAGTGAACAGGATGCTTTTTGTCAGAGTTTTGAACAGCAGGTATGGAATTTTGAAGCGCCGCAATATTAGAAATGATTGGGATAATATGCTGGTTTTTAAGACTGCTGCATAGTAGAGATTAACTCTATTATGCAGCGGTCTTTTTTTGTGTGTAACAATTCAATGAATCTTGTGTATATAAAAGTAGCACAGATATTTGGAGGGAAAAGTATGATCCGATATGCAGAGCGTATTGACAACTGTACAGTTCTGGGCCCCGGAGGCGTAAGAGCCGTTTTATGGGTTCACGGCTGTTGTTTTGATTGTAAAGGCTGTATTGCAGATAGTTACAAGACTGGGCCGTATCATGAAGTGACACCAAATGAAATGGCAGATTGGTATTGTACAAAGGGTAATAAGACGGAGGGAATGACCATTTCCGGAGGTGAACCGTTTCTTCAAGCTGGAGAATTAGCTCAAATGGTACGTTTGATCCAAGAAAAGCGTGACTGCGGAGTAATTGTATACACGGGATTTTTGTATGAGGATTTACTGGCACGTGCACAGACAGATGAAAACATTGGTCAATTTCTCGAAGTAATTGATCTGTTAATCGACGGACCATATGTAGAAGAACTCGATCAAAATCGCATGGCTGTCGGCTCGGAAAATCAGAGAATTTTACAGCTGACAGATCGTTATCAAGATGAGGCAGAAGAGTATTACGGAAAAGGAGGAAGGCGTGTGGAAATCCGGATTTTTGACGGAAAAGGCATGCTGGTGGGTGTTCCGGCCCACGATCAGAAAAAACTGTGGAAGAAACTAAATGAGACCCCGGGGGTGAATAAGAATGAGCGGTGAGAAAAGAAAACGCGGAGAATTGCTTACGGAAGATGAGCAGTTGGAAATCAGGGAGGATATCAGTGAATTAAAACTGAGAACACAGGAATATGAAGTGGTAGACGGCTTACTCCTGGAAATCGAAGACGAGCTTAAATCGAAGAAAAAGTTAATGGAGATTAAAAAACTGCTTTCTGCTGCTCAAGAGCAGGTGGAAAAAGCAGAAGGTCTGCTAAAGGAAGTAATCCAAGAACGTGAGCATGAGGATCGTGCCATTGAGGATGCAATTCTTTTATCAGATGGTGTGAGGGAAGTGAAGGAGCAGGAAGAAGAAACGGAGGACTAGATGGAGCGAGAGGTGATTATCAATCTGTGCGGACAGATTTCAGACGGTCTGAAAGAACTGGATCAGAAGCCGCATGAATTTTTCTTTCCGGGGGAATTGGATTTGATTAAAAGCAGAAGTCCACAGATTCAGAATGCAGCGAAATGTGAGATGTATCAGGCCGCGGCTGCGATGTTACTTTCGGCAGAGACGGAAATCCAACTTTTGAAGATCCGAACGGAAAAGGCATTTCAGGAATGGCTGGAAATGTTTACAGATTATAAGAAACTATTGGAGCGCTTGTCGGAACATCTGACTTTATATTCCAGAGTACCATTGGAAACTCCGGCCGGTTCCTTTTATCTGACTGAAGAGGAATTGAATTTCTGGAGCAAGGAGCTTTATGGTCAGATAGCAGAGAGTATCAGCAGGATGAAAAGAACTGTGGAACAGATGGAGAAAGACAAGCCTGAACTGTACCTAAAAAAGGAGGAGGCATGGAAGGGTTATGAATTCCGAAAAGCATTGCGAAATATGGATGAATTGGAGCACAGTGTGGCTGCGGTTATGGAAGGAATCGGAGCAGAGCGGTTCTATTCGGATGAGCGATATATATCAGCCCAAAAAGTAAAATTTATGATGGAAGAACAAGGATATACATGTCTGCAGGCACGATTTTTGCAGCCGGAGGGAGAGGAGAACTTGATGGACAGTTATGAGATCGTGTTCTCGTTAAACCCTTATGATCAGCTATGGGTAAGATTTGTGCCAGAGAGAAAGCACGGGGTTGCGGTTAGAAACCGTTGTTTGTTGTGGATGGAAGTGCAGACATTTCCGGAAGAGAAAATGATTCGAGGGATGCTGGAAGTGAATCGTGAACGTATGAAATCGTTGTTTCGTTTTCCGATTGAGACGGAGGGGGCGGATTTCGACAGACATGATTTCACAGAGGCCAGGCTGAAACAGCAGGCGGATCTGAATCAATATAAACAATTTCGAAGAAAGAGCAGAAAGAAGGGAGACTTACGTGTATGAGTGGAAGTTGTGTAGCGATGATCATGATGGGAGTAACGTGGATGTTTCTTTCCCCATTTATAATCCTGGGGGCAGCTGTAGCTGTGGCGGCAACTGCAACAGTAGCGTTGGCAAAGGGATTGGTAGATAAATATGGACGGATGAAAAAACGGAAAAAACTGAAACTGGATAAGGCCAGCAGCGGATTAACAAAGACTTATGAAAATATGGAAGCTTCTATCGAAAAGGTAGAGAAAAAGAAAGCGAAGCATGTAAAAAGTGCCGCATTAAAGCTGGAAGATTCTGCAAAGGATATGAAGAAGCGTCAAAAAGACATGAAAGATTCGAAGGAACTAAAGCAGCTTTTGACGGATAAGAGAACAGAGTGGAAAAATATCCTAAAAGAGGAACTTCGTGACAAGGAGAAGGAGCTTTACAAGACGGCAAATGAGGAGATGGATCGCGATATCGCTCTTTTGCAGGAAGAAAAGAAACGACAGGCTGAGTCTGAAGTCTGGAAAAGCAAGAAAAAAGAAGATCAGAAAAAACAAAAAATTCTGGCAGAAACAGAGCTTCATGATGCAGAAGAGACCATGATCCTTTTGAAATCCATGGCGGATGAGCAGAAGTTTTCAGATCAGAATGCAGCCATGAATCTGTTGGATCGTCAATTAGTCAAAGCAAAAGAATTGTTTTCCAAGGGCCTTTATGAGACTGCGTTTGCAGGATTTCAGGATGTTGTGGTAAAGGGGGCAAATCTGGCAAAACAGAATGCGTTGGAATATCAGGAGCACATGGCCCTGCAGGCAGAAGTGGAAGCTCAGATAGAGGCGTTGATCGTGGAAGTGAATGGACGCCGTGAATTGACTGTTACAAATGAGGAGACCGGGCAAACATATGTGGAGGATCTCAATGACTTTTGTCAGGATGGTTTCGAAAAATATGCGGACTCTCTGGAAGAGTCGCTGGAACATATCAAACAGTACGGAAATGAGATGACAGTATATCAGCTCGAAAAAGTTCTGATTCAGACAGAAGATATGATTTTTGAAATTGATGACTTGGTAGATACCGCGGCCCAGGCAATGCAGGCATACTATAAGAAACTGCAGGTGCTTGAAATTATCGCGGAATTTATGGAAGAGCAGGGGTACGATACGAACTGGATCCAGCCGGAAGGTGATGATCTGAGCAGAAAACTGGTGGTAAACTTTGTTCACCAAGATACGGGAAATGCGGTTTCCTTTACCGTAGATATGGAGCAGGACGGAGAGGAAATGTCGCGTATGTTGATGGATATGATGATTTTCTACGAGGAACGAGAAGTTACGGAATTTGAAAAACAAAAACTTCGTGAACATATTAATCAGGTGCTGAAGGATCATGGAATCAAAGGCGGTCTGGAGTGTTCCGGAGACATTGGAAGATCCTGCCAGCGCGTAGAGTACAATCAGAGAGAGGCAGTAAAACATATGGTTCAGGTGTAGAAGGTTGGGAGGAAGTTGAATGAAGACGTTTTTGGACCGCAGTGCGGCTGTGGGGAAAACCTTTTTGATGTATGGAAATATGGATGATGTGTATTATCAGGCGGATCTGGTCCCGAGAAATTTCGAGCAGATGCTGGTGCAGTATTTAAAAAGCCGGGGCTATCGCCA
Source organism: Lachnoclostridium sp. (assembly GCA_015057755.1). The sequence continues at coordinate 8,896 of SVDR01000031.1, read as the reverse complement.
TGTAATCTTTTTTGGAGAAGATGGTACAAAAGGTGCATTTTGTCTTGATCGAACCAGTGCAAAATTCTTTTTCCATGAGAATCGAAAAGTATTTTTAGAAAGCAGACAGCAAACGGATCAGGAACTGTCGGAATCAAACGGTAAGAAGTCCGGAGGCGGGAAGCTGTCCGGTATGCTGGAACGAAAAAACGGTTCCAGATACCGGACAGAACAGAAAGAAGAGGCAGCGCCCAAAGTCAAGCGTCCTTCTTTTAAAACGCACCAGATCCGCTATGCCAGAAGAAATATGCGTCTATCAGAGTTTTTAAATATGATCCTTCCGATGATGTTGGATCGGGAAAGTCATATGGCAGTGGTTTTTTATAATATTTTTACCACAGATATCAACCAGTATCAGGCACTTCGAAACTGTATTTTAGATGTGTGGGAGAAGCGTGACATGGACAACTGCTGCATTCTTCTGGCGCCCGGCACATTGTATGAGCAGGAGAGCCTGATCCAGAGTATTCAGTGTCTGAATATGCAGAGCCGTTTTCTCATCCGAGAGGACAATCGCTACTTGTTTAATCCCAAAACTTGCTGCCGTGTGGGATTTCCACTGGAAGACGAGGTGAGGAATCTTTTGAAACGGTATGCGCTCATCGGTACAGGGCGCAGCAAAAAAACATTAAAACTCCGATATCAAGACCTAGATGAATTGGCAGAAGAGATTATTTTTTGCAGCAGGTTCTGTTCGAAAGATGAGAAATACAAAGAATTGAGTTTCGAAAATCTAAAAGAGATTCGGGCACGATTGGAAACCTGGGTGGAGGAATCGAAACCGGAAGAGGATCGGATCCGGGTGGAAGATGTCAGGGCGATCTGGGGAGTGGAAGCAAAGAATAAGCAGTCTGCTTTGGAAAGTCTGAACCGCCCGGGCTGGGAAAAGGTTTACGGAGAGTTGAAAGATCTTTACGATGTAACGACGAAAAAGATGGAACGGAATTGTATCGGTAAAGTGGATTCGACTCAAGGATCGAAATCGTATGGTTGGGCGGTCAAGCGTCTGGGCAACAGTACAACAGACGGACAAGAAGATCGCTTTGAAATCCCCAACTTCGTACTGATGGGAAATCCCGGAACTGGTAAGACAACCATTGCGCGTCTGATCGGTCAGCTGCTGAAAGAACTGGGGATTTTGAAACGTGGTCACACTGTAGAAGTGACGAAAAAAGATTTGACCAATTCTTTTGTAGCAGGTATTCCTCAGGCAACGATGGCTTGTGTGGAAGCAGCGGATGAAGGGGTCCTGTTTATCGATGAGGCGCACTCACTGGGAAAGAAAGACGGTGGTGTAAATAATGAGGGCAGTGGAAACGATGTGGTCAGCACCTTGTGTTCTGCGATGACAGATCCATCGAGACATTTTAGTGTAGTTTTGGCCGGTTATGAAGAAGAAATGGCCGCTGTATTTAAGCTGGATCCGGGTTTTGAACGAAGATTTAATCAGAATTTTATTGTGCTGGAAGATTACAGACCGGAAGTGTTAAAAAAGATCTTGTTAAATCATTTTGAAGAACAGGGATATACCATTTCAGAAGAATTGACAGAGCCGATTCCTGACGGAGACCACACGATGACCAGACTGGATTGTATGTTGAACCGTCTGTACGCAGAACGAAATCGCAGAACATTTGGTAATGCGGACGTGATGATACGACTGGCTCAGTATGCCATGGACCATAGCCCAAATGATGTGATCACAGAGCAGTCATTATATAAAGGTGAGATTGATCCGACGTGGTTTGTTCCTGCAAATGTTTGTGACTCTTATGAAACGATTATCCGAGAATTAAATGAAAATTACATTGGTCTTGACAATGTGTGCAGAGAGCTCAGACGGATCCGCAATGAAGTAATGGAAGGAAAAGCCTGTGGGAAAGAAGCAATTGATGTAGCAGTACGTTCCATGATCCTGTCCGGAAACCCGGGAACCGGCAAAACGACTGTGGCTGGAATGCTGGGGCGACTGTTGTTTTTATTAGGAGTGCTCGGTACTCCGAAGCCGATCATCCTTCATGCCAGTCAGCTGGCTTCCAGATACATTGGCGGAACCCAGGAAATAGTCAATGAAAAGATTAAGGAAGCGCAAGAACAGAGAGCACTGTTATTTATTGATGAAGCACACGATCTGTGCACCGGTACATTTGATGGCCAGGGTGCAATGAATACATTTATGGCTCCTCTTACGGACAGGGAGAAGCCTCTGACTGTTGTGTTTGCAGTTTATCCGGAGTACCTGGAGGAATTTAAAGGTTTGAATGTGGGAACGGAGCGTCGCTTCAGGACGATAGAACTGGCAGATTATACAGGAGACGAATTGTTCAAGATTTTAATGTTGATGATGAGAAAAGAGGGCTATAGTGCAAATCAGGAAGCACAGAAGAGACTGAAAGAAATATGTGAAAAAATATATATCGGAAGAAATGTGTCAACAGGAAATGCCGGAAAAATGGAACGTTTGTTAGAGGATATGCATGCCAATCGCAGAGAACGATGTGAGGAACAGGGAATTGCATTTGGAACAGCAGAGTCAAAACTATTCTGTATGGAAGATATTCCGGAGGTTTGGTAGAAGGAATTATGAAATTGGAGGGAGACTATATGGGACACAAAGTGATTCATATGATTGAGGCGGTGGATTGGTTGGAGGAAATCGAGTATTCACGCCTTGTGGAGCAGTGCAGGCAGAACTTTTGTTTTCTGGCAGGAAAAAAGGAATGTGTGGAACAAGTTTGCTTGATTTTCTCTGATAAAGTCAAGGAAATTCAGACAGAAAACGGTCAATGGCCGGGAGATGCTGCATTTCGTCGTTCGAAGCGAAAAAAGAGAGCGGAGAAGAACGATCAAAAGGTTTGTTTTGAAGATGCGTTGTATGCATCAGCTGTCCATATGCAAGAGGGCGACGATTGGGTTGTAATATTGTATACAGCAGGTGCGATCAAGCGTTCCAAAAGAACGATGCTGACGAAATGGAAAAAAACACTTCCTGTATTACCGACCCTATTGGCTATTAACACAAAAAATGCAGACAGTAATTTCCTGATGAGCTATACCGAGGCGGAAAAGACATTCTATGTGGGGATGACGGAAGCCTTTTGTGAGTGGTGGGATAAATATGAGAAATCAATAGAAGAACTTTGGAAGATTATCCGAGATTGTTTTACATGAAAATTGATTGTATGATATACCTCCTCACTTTCCTTTTTGGCATGGATACATTATAATGAAAGAAAAGTGATATTATTAACTGTATTATAGCAATTGACAGAAAACGAGGCAAGCATGGAAAGACAAAAATGAAAAATGTCGCCTTCCGAGAGACAAAAACATCGAGTAGATATGTTATGCTGTTTACAGATGAAAGGGGAAAGTGAGGAGGAAGCAGATGAGTTTTAAAATCAAAAAGGATGGTTTTTCAGTAGAGATTAAAATATGGGATTTTGAAACAATGGAAACGGAAGCAATCGTAAATCCTACAGATGGTATTTTTTCCGGTTCCGGTGGTCTGGACGGAGCAATCCACAAGAGAGCAGGCAAAGAATTGGATCTTGCATGTAGGGCGTTCGGAAAGCTGGAAGGGGGCAAAGCTGTGGTTACAGAAGGCTACCGGCTTCCAGTTAAAAAGATCGTCCATGTTGCAGTACCCTCTTATAAACCTGAAAATGTGAAAACAATGGAACAGTGTTACTATTCCGCTATTCAGGCTGTTTCTCTTGGTGAGAATGTGTGCTGTTCAATGATGCTTCCGCTTCTGGGAGTCGGAAGCAGAGGGTGGGATCCGAACGAATCGATGCGGTGTGCCTGGAAGGCGATTTTGCAGTATGCGGAAGATATGGGAGCCGGCTATTTTGGTCAGGACAAGTTGCGGAAGATTATCATCGCCTGCAATCAAAAAACGTATGATTCAGTAAAAGTGTATCGAAAGAATATGGGACATTTGTTCCTTAAGACTCCGGAACAGTGGTATCATCACGGAAATCTGTTTTTATGGGAATATCTGAAGTGGCGTTTGTCTAAATACCAAATTGTACAGGCAATCCCTTCTGCGGTTGGTATGTTGAGGATCATAGCGAAAATCATTGTAGAGTTAACAAGTAAACCGTTGGAAAAAGGAGAAACACTTTATGTAGTGAAAAATGAAGAATACGGAAAACTTTCCGGCTTTCCGATCCAGTGTGATTTCTGGCTGGATGTCGCGATTCCGATGCTGTTAGAGAATTTCTGTGACCATTATGAAGAATTGGGACTTCCGCCGATGGAAACAATCGAAATACTGATTGGTAACCACCAGTGGACGATTCCGAAAGATTGCGAGTATTATTTCAATTCCATGCGCGGTGAGAAAAATAAGGTGTTTGTACTTAAGTCGATACCGGCAGAGAAAAAGAAACTGGCGTTGAAAGAAGTGGGATTTCAGTATTCCCCGGCTGTGGAGAATGCTTTGAAGATCTGTTTTGATGCGCATAAAGACCAGAAGGATAACAGCGGTCTGCCGTATGTGTTCCATCCGTTCCATTTAGCGGAACAAATGGAAACAGAGGATGAAATCTGTACGGCACTGCTTCATGATGTGGTAGAGGACTCGCCATATACGATTGAGGATCTGAAAAAGGCCGGATTTCATGAAACAGTGACGGATGCAGTTGCCCTGTTGACACACAATCCGGACGTTCCGTACATGGACTATGTTCGGGCAATCAGAAAAAATAAAGTGGCACGCAAGGTGAAACTGGCAGACCTGACACACAACAGTGATCCAAAACGCAAAGTGATCGAAACGGAATGGGAAAGAAGACGAGCAGGGAAATATCGGATAGCCAAAGCGATCCTGGAAGACGACTGGTATGATCACTACATGGGCCATTATCGCAAGAGGATCCCTCTGGACGACAAACGATTATATTTCCTGTCGGTATTCTATGATCTGGACGGAATCGTGAAAAAATATTCTCTGGATGTGGAAGCTGCGTCCGATTCTCATACAGAATTTGGCCCGGAGGTAATCCAGATTATCAAGAAGAGACTGGAATGCAAGAATTCTTTTCCGGAGGCGCTCAGTGACTATTTTGAGGATCATTCCGAATGGGAGTTCCAGATGCTTCTAGACAAGTGCAAAGTAAAATATGACGTGTTTCAATATGGAGATTAGAATATGTTTTGATGATAGAAATGGAGTGAGGTGAAAGACATGGCAAGTCAGATTGCTTTGATTGAAGTATTTCGTGATACACAGTTACAGATTAAAGAAAATCCAGCGTTACGGGCAGAAATCAGAAAAGTACAGGCAGGCTCTCGGCTTTATCTGGACCAGTTTCTTGCGATGGATGCGGAAGTGAAATGTTTGGAACCGAAGATTACAGTTGTGGCAGATACGACATTCCACTGTGCCCACGGGGTGGTGAGGGAAGGAAAGAAGACTGCTGTTCTCAACTTTGCAAATGCTTATAATCCTGGTGGCGGAGTGAAAAATGGTGCTCCGGCGCAGGAAGAGGCGCTCTGCCGATGCAGCAATCTGTATGAGGCTTTAACAACTCCGTATATGATCCGCCATTATTATAAATGGAACCAGAAGAATACTGGTGATATGGGCTCAGATCGGATTATTTACACTTCTAATGTTATAGTTTTTAAGTCAGATGATGAGATCCCGGAAATGCTTGGAGACTGGTTTAAGGTAGATGTGATTAGTTGTGCTGCACCGTATTACGACAATCAGAAAAAGAAACCAGTGAGCAAAGAAAAACTGGAGGAAGTATTTACGAATCGTATCCGAAATGTTTTGGAAGTTGCCATTGACAATGCTGTAGACAATCTGGTGTTGGGGGCATTTGGATGTGGGGCGTTCAATAACCCTCCGGAACTGGTGGCGAATGTTTTTAGAAAATTGTTGGTCGATCAGCGTTATGCAACATATTTTGAAAAAGTGATTTTTGCAATTAAAAAGACAGGTGATATTTGCACGAATTATGATACCTTCCGAGCGGTTTTGGAAGAGTGAAATCTGATCAGGAGCCAACCAAAAGAGGGATTTAAGTGTATGGAACGAGTCGTGACGAAATCAATAGCAGCGGGTATGTGGTGGATACATTAGAGGCAGTTGTTTGGTGTCTTGCTACGACAGATACATTTGAGAAGTGCCTTTTGAAAACTGCAAATCTTGGACTGGATACGGACACGATCGCGGCACTGACAGGAGGACTTGCAGGATTGCATTATGGGTATGAAGCGATTCCCAAGGGATGGTTAGCTGTATTAAAGTGGCGAGAAGAATTAGAAGTCTTGTGTGGAAGATTTGAGATGAGAGTTGATTGAACAATAAGAAAATAAACTATATAATAATTATAGTTCGACGAGAGGAGTGAAGACCATGCCGTTACTAATGATTCGCAATGATATAACGAAAATGCAAGTGGATGCAATCGTGAACCCGTCTAATACGGAACTTAGTATGGGTCGGGGAACCAGTTGGGCAATATATTCGGCAGCAGGGGAGAAGAATCTGGCTGCGGCATGCAAAAAAATAGGTGGTTGTGAGGCAGGAAGGGCAGTATTGACAAAAGGTTTTGCACTTCCGTCGAAGTTTATCATTCATGCCGTCTGTCCACAGTGGACGGATGGAAGGGATAAAGAGAAAGAACAGTTAAAGAATGCATATCGCTCCGCGTTACAATTGGCAGCAGAATATGGATTTCAATCTGTTGCGTTTCCACTATTGTCTTCCGGTTTTTACAACTGGCCCAAAGCAGAGGCGTTTCATATTGCGACAACGGTCATTAGCGAATTTTTGTTAGAAAAAGATATGACGGTCTACCTGGTTCTGTATGACCATGAATCGGTGGAAGTCAGTAAAAAGTTGTTTTCAAAGATTGAAGAATATATAGATGATCACTACGTGATGGAGCATGAGTGTTCTGCCATGAAAGCATCATCAGTGCCTGATTTTGCATCATCAGCGCCACCACCGACATTCGCCAAACAGCAAACAGCATCGTCAGTGAAGCCAAAGAAACGCGAAAAGAAACCAAGTATTCCTGAATTTTTGAAAAGTTTGTCTTCTGCAAAGGAACGAAAACTGGCAGACTTGATGTCTAATCTGGATGAAACATTTTCTCAGATGCTGCTCCGGTTGATCGATGAGAGAGGACTGAAAGATTCGGCGGTGTACCATAAGGCAAACATTGACCGTCGATTGTTTTCTAAGATTCGAAATGATGTTCATTATGTTCCGACCAAGAAGACCGTGCTGGCATTTGCCATTGCACTGGAATTGAGTCTGGATGAGACAAAAGATCTTCTTATGAAAGCCGGTTATGCATTTTCTAACAGTTCCAAGTTTGACGTGATCATTTCCTTCTTTATCGAGAACCGAAGTTACAATGTGTTTGAGATCAACGAAGTACTGTTTGCTTACGGACAGCCGATCTTAGGTGAATAAAATGTCGCTTCCCATGCGACCAAATCCACTCTTGTTTTCTATATACTGTAGATACAAACAAGGAAAACAAAGAGAGGAGAGCATACATTATGAAGAAAGGTTTAACAGAATTAGTATTTGTACTGGATAGAAGTGGTTCCATGAGAGGTCTTGAGAGCGACACGATCGGTGGATTTAATGCTATGATCGAAAAGCAGAAGCGAGAGCCGGGCGAGGCGTTCGTGACAACCGTGTTATTCGATGACCAGTATGAGATGATCCACAATCGTTTTAACATTGAGATGATTCGTCCACTGACTGCAAACGATTATTACGCAAGAGGTTGTACAGCGCTTCTGGATGCAGTGGGAAGAACGATCGATCAGGTGGGGCGGACTCAGAAGTACCTTCCGGAAGCGGAACGTGCAGAAAAAGTAATCTTTGTCATTACAACGGACGGTTTGGAAAACTCCAGTCGTGAATATTCATACCAGAGACTGCAGAGCATGATTCAGAATCAGAAGGAGAAATATAATTGGGAGTTTATTTTCCTTGGTGCAAATATGGATGCAGTAGCTGAGGCAAAGAAGTTTGGCATTGCTTCGGATCGTGCGGTAACATTTGAAAATGACAGCCAGGGTGTGCAGTTAAACTATCAAGTGGTGGGAAAGACGATTGCTACGATGCGCGCCTGTGCACCGAGTGAGCGTGTTGGCGATGAGTGGAAAAAAGAGATTGACGAAGATTATAAGAAGCGTAGTAAATTAAAGTTCTGGAAGAAATAATGTATACGCTGATTTTTGAGGATAGAAAGTGGTGAGACAGGATGATGAGAGAAAGTATCAATTGGATGGATGGTCTCTGGGGATTGATGGTTGGAGATGCCCTCGGTGTACCGGCAGAGTTTAAATCCCGAGAGATGCTCCGCAAAAATCCGGTTACGGACATGACCGGATTTGGAACACATGATCAGGAAGCCGGTACATGGTCCGATGATACGAGCATGACACTGGCTGCGATGGATAGTCTTTGTAAGGGTCTTGATTATGAAAATATGATGAAGCGGTTTAAGGACTGGCTTTGGCACAATAAAGAATACACTCCGCATGGAGAAGTTTTCGATGTTGGCGGTGTGTGCAGACGCGCGATCAAGAATTACACAATGGGATTTGACGTTTTAGAGTGTGGCATCGATGGGGAAAATTCCAATGGAAACGGATCTTTAATGAGAATCCTTCCGGCAGTACTTTTCGTTTTAAAGAATGGAAAGACAATCGATGAAGAGGCACTCGAGGTTATCCATAATGTTTCCTGTCTGACACATTCTCATCCGATCAGCTTGACTGGTTGCGGAATCTACGCATTCCTTGTAGAGGAATTGCTGAAGGCAGATCCGGGATCTGAAGTATGCACAGTTTTGCAGAGGGGAATTGATAGGGC
>SVDR01000030.1 GCA_015057755.1 Lachnoclostridium sp. | reverse complement strand
TCCCATAGAAGATCCAACAAAATCTGGAAAGCTAACGTTAAGTCTGTAAAGGTTAAAGTTAATGGCGGAGCTCAGAAGATGTATGTATGTACTTCTTGCCTTAGATCCGGTCTCGTAGAGAGAGCTTAATACCTCCAGTACAAGAATAACGAAAAAAATGAAGGCATCTGCTATCTGATCGATAGACAGGTGCCCTTTTTTTTATTATTTGCAGCAAAACAAAATATATCCGGTGATCATAAATGTCACTGCCAGTACCAAGAGCAAAAAGGAGTCCGGCAAGATCAATACCCAGGTCATTCCAAAGCCCGTACAAAAAAATAAAAGGCCGCATAAGCGTTTCATACCATCCTCCCAAAGTCGGAATGTCTATGATATATCTTATGCAGCCTTTTTCTTTTATTTCCTGATTATATTTAGGAAATGACTATTTCACTTCTTCTGTCACGATCACGGTCTCCGCAGCACCCAGATCTTCGGCCATCTCTTCTGCTTTTGCAACTGCATCGTCAGAAACACCTTTGCCCATAAAACGATTCATGAAATCCGGAACCATGTCGATGATTTTTGTCATCGCATCCTGGTGCTTGATGTTTACGAGTTTTGTCATACCATTCTGGATCACCAGGATCGCACTCGGGCTCATCTTTGCACTTAAACCACCGCCGCCATTGGATTTCGCGCTTTGTGCGAAGGAGCCGGCTGCCATACCGCAGGAAACATCTACCAGCGGAATGATCGTTGTGTTTGCATCAACCTTTACCGGTTCACCCACCACTGTTTTCGTTGTAATAAAATTATCCATTCCCTTAAATAACGCATCAACTGTTGACGGGAACTGATTTTCTGCCATAATACCGTTTCCTCCTTACTTCTTGCCCATCGCCATTACTTTCTTTAACAGCAAACGGAAGTTCTTATTTAAAAATACACGGATCGCGATCCAGAGCAACGATGCCACCCGGATATGTCCCTTCACATGAAGCTCACCATCTATGACCTTCTCATCAAATACGGGCTCCAGTTCCAGCGTTTTTGCATAAAATCCATAAAATGGACTGACATAGGTCAGAATCTGTCCGGTTGTCGCAGGATCGTCAAAACCAAATCGTACACGGCCACTGATCTTTCGCGGAAGGATGTGACACAATAACTTTTTCACCTGCTTCCAGAGAAGCTGGATCGTATTTCGATTTGCTGCATCTGCAAGAAATGTACGAACTTGTTCGATCTTTTCCTGTCCTGCCTCTACCTTACCACAAATCTGCTGATACTTACAACTGATTTTTGTAATTGCATCTTCAATCCTCGCTGCAATCTTCTCAGCCATAGATTCCTGTTTCGGTTCTTCCTGAATGTCCGGCTCTTCGACCGTCTCTGCTTTCACTGGTTCCGCTAAAGGCTCAGGCTTGGGAGCCTCTAAAGGTACTTCCGGCTCTGCAATCCGTATCGGTTCTGCAGGGCTTATAGGCTCTGTAACTGCAGGAGTCTGGACAGGATCAACAGCTTCCACCGGAAGATCATCTGTTTCTGTTTCTTCTTCCTCTGTCGGCCAGACTGTTTTATCAAACAGACGGAACCACAAAACTTTTACCAACGCCTTGACACTGCCGTCATAACTGACACGCACGGTGATCAGCTGGAGCAGCCACGATACAAGGACACCGCCCTCAGGCTTTCCGTCAAACGCAGCATCGACCCGATATCGCAGCGGTACAAATAATACCAGCAGCAATACAGCCAGTATAAATCCGAGAATGACCAATAACAGGATTCCCAGAATTTTCAATATCATGAATAATATTTGGAGCATAGGTTCACTCCTTTAACTTCGCTATTTTCCGGTCTCTTGTTCCAGAAAACCATTTACATCATAACCACCGGTCTTTTTATAAACATCCCCGATGATCGTTCCGGCCAGAACTGCAGCGTCTTCGTAATCTGCCGCAACACCAACGATCAAAAGATCCTGCTGTTTATAATATGGCTGATTCAAAGTATGAGCCGAATAGATATCAAGCAGGTTCTTTGGATTGGAAGCCGGAGTCAGGATATAATATCCGGATGTTTTCTCTTTTCTCACTGCCTGAAGGATGGAAAAACGGTTCTTTTTCGCCTTTTCACCTAAATACAGTCTCTCATACCAACGCATGCCACACCGCCTAACGGTAATTATGAATGATCGCAGTTCTCAAAAGATCGAGAGCGGCATTGGCTGCCTGCTCACGGATCTCCAGTCTTGTTCCGTGGAAATGGCATTCCTTTACAGTCACATCATCTTTGATGCAGCAGCCGATATATACAAGACCTACCGGCTTTTCGTCCGTGCCGCCATCCGGACCTGCGATACCGGAAACAGCAATGCAGGCGTCACTGTCCGCTGCAAACACACCGCCAAGAGCCATCTCTTTTACTGTCTGTTCACTGACTGCACCGTATTTTTTCAGTGTAGTTTTGCTTACATCCAAATGCTTTCTCTTCGCCTTGTTGGAATAAGTAATGAAACCTTCATTAAATACATCAGAAGCCCCCGGTACATTGACGATCTTCGCTGCGATCATACCGCCTGTACAGGACTCTGCAGTCGTAACCGTTAATTCATATTTGTTCAGGAGACGAACCACAGCTTCTTCCATGGTTTCCTGTTCCTTTGTGGAATAAACCATACTGCCCAGAGCTTTCTTGATCTCTTTCGCTACCGGTTTTAATGTGTTCTTTGCAGTCTCTTCGTCCTGCTCTGCCAGTTCTGCAAGCACATGAACTTCTTTTCCGCGTCTTCTTGTATAAACATTGATGTTTCCAGTCTTATTCAGAATATCACCAAGAAGTTCTTTTACCTCTGTTTCACTTCTGCCGTAAATCTTATATAACTGGGCATAACCCTTTTCTGTTTTAATCATTAAATATCACCTTCTGTAAGAATACCAATATTTTTTACGATATAATCCACTAAGGAAATCACAGTAAGTGCAAGTGCGATCCAAAGTGCAATGTTTGTGATCATAGAAAGCGCTTCTACATTGACGATCAGGAGAACTACGGAGATCATCTGGAATACAGTTTTCCATTTTCCCCAATAGCTGGCCGCGATCACCACACCGTTGTCAGAAGCCACCAGACGGAAACCGCTGATGATGAACTCACGGCTGATGATGATCAGCACCATCCATGCCGGAAGCTGACCAAGCTCGATCAGGCAGATCAATGCAGAACAAACCAGTAACTTATCTGCCAGCGGGTCCATAAACTTACCAAAGTTTGTTACAAGACCGTATTTTCTGGCAATGTTACCATCTAAAAAGTCTGTAAAACTTGCAATCACAAAAATTGCAGCTGCAATATAACGATACATCTGATTGTTACCGCCCTCTAACATCAGTGCGATGACAAAGAACGGGATCATGATCACACGAAGAACCGTGAGTTTATTCGGTAAATTCATCTTCTACCTCCCCAATCAAATCGTATTCCAGAGCTCCTGTCACACGTACGCGGGCAAAATCGCCGGACATCAGGGAGTAACCGGTATTCACAAAGATCAGACCGTCAACATTCGGACTGTCCATATAAGTACGTCCAACATACGCATTCTCATCTGCCACTTTGCCTTCGATCATGACTTCCAGAACACGGCCTTTCATATTTTCCGACTTTTCAAATGCAATATCCTGCTGAAGCTCCATGATCTCCGCACGGCGGTCTTCTTTCACTTCATCCGGAACATGATTCGGGAAATTGTAAGCCGGAGTATCTTCCTCGGCAGAGTATGCAAATACACCAAGACGTTCAAATTCCATCTCATCAACAAAATCCATCAGGATCTCGTGATCTTCTTCTGTCTCTCCCGGGAAACCGGAGATCAGAGTGGTTCTAAGCGCAATATCCGGGATCTCTTTTCTTAACTTTGCGATCAGCTCACGAAGCTGTGCATTGCTGGTTCTTCTTCCCATACGCTTTAAAATCGCATCGCTGGCATGCTGGATCGGAATATCCAGGTAGTTACAGATCTTCTCCTCTGTTTTGATCGTTTCGATCAGTTCATCTGTAATTTCCTCCGGATAGCAATACTGGAGGCGGATCCACTGGATTCCGTCGATCGCAGCCAGACGCTTTAATAACTCCGGGAGTTTCTTCTCTCCGTACAGGTCTTTACCATAAAGCGTTGTCTCCTGCGCAACAAGAATCAGCTCTTTTACGCCTTTCTCTGCCAGTTCCTCTGCCTCGCGGATCAGCTGTTCCATCGGAACGCTTCTGAATTTACCGCGAAGATACGGAATAATGCAGTATGTGCAGCGTTTATCACAGCCTTCCGCGATCTTTAAAAATGCATAGTGACCGCCGGTTGTCACAAGACGGTCTGTAGCAGGACTTACCGGAGCGTCAATGCTCTCAAACACATGCATCTTTTCTCCGCCAAGCGCTGTTTTTACCGCTTTTGCGATTTCTTCATAAGAAGTTGTTCCAAGCACTGCATCAACTTCCGGAATCTCTGTTGTAATCTCTTCTTTATATCTCTGTGCAAGACAGCCTGTAACGATCAGGGCTTTGCACTGTCCTTCTTCTTTCATTCTGGCCATGTCAAGGATGGTGTTGATACTCTCTTCCTTCGCATCACCGATAAAACAACAGGTATTCACAACAATGATATCCGCAACTGTCTCATCGTCAACAAAGGAATACCCTTCATGTCCGAGAAGTCCAAGCATCTTCTCTGTATCTACCAGGTTTTTATCGCAACCCAGAGAAATGAAAAGTAATTTCATCTACGTCGTCCTTTCAAATTTAAACTTAACATATAAGGAAAAAGAGGAACTCAAAAGCTATTGAAGCTCCAGGCCCCTCTGTTACATGTCATTATGCTTCTGCTGTCTCTTCCTCAGCATCAGTTTCCTCTGCAGCAGCTTCTGCTTCCTGCTCTTCAACTGTTTCTTCTGCAAGAATGGAAACCTTCTGCTCAAAAAGCTCCTGTACTGCTGTGGAAAGTGCTTTCTTACCTGTTGCACCTGCAACTAACGGCTCAGAACCGTCCACGATCTGTCTAGCTCTCTTCGCTGCTGCGATCACGATAGAATAACGGCTCTGAACAACCGGCTGCTCGCCCGGCTCTACATTGCTGTTTACTGCATTGATTAAATCTGAATAAGATGGATGTAACATAATATATGCTCCTTTCGAGTTTTCAATTGATATCATTTTAGCCTACGATGGCATTTAACTCTTCTTTCATCGTACGGATCAGTTCCTGATTGCAGTTTGCCTGCATATGCTGGGACTGGATCAGGTTGTGGAGGTCTTCCACCGCCTTGTTTAAATCATCATTTATTAAGATGTAATCGTAGGAGCCCATCTCCTCAGCCTCCTCAGTCGCACGCTTCATGCGCTGTTCGATCACTTCCATCGTCTCTGTTCCTCTGCCGATCAGACGTCTCTTTAACTCTTCTGCAGACGGCGGAACCACGAAAACAAGCAGAGTCTCCGGGAATTTCTCCTTTACTTTTAATGCGCCCTGAATCTCGATCTCCAGGATCACATCTTTTCCCTCTGCCATCTTCTCTTCCACATAGGAACGAGGCGTTCCGTAATAATTGCTTACATATTTCGCGTGCTCGATCAGCTGATCGTTTGCGATCAGTTTCTCAAACTCTTCCACGGAAAGGAAGAAATACTCTCTTCCGTGAACTTCGCCTTCACGCGGTTTTCTTGTCGTTGCGGAAATAGAAAGTGCATAATTGTCATACTTTTCCAGCAACGCTTTCATCAATGTACCTTTGCCTGCTCCGGAGAAACCGGATACCACAGCGAGAATTCCCTGCTGTTTCATAGCTTTATCACTCCGATTATTCAATATTTTGAATCTGTTCGCGTACTTTTTCAATCTCTGTTTTCAGGATGATCGCCTGATCAGAAATCTCCATATCATTAGATTTAGAAAGAATGGTGTTAGACTCACGGTTCATCTCCTGAGCAATGAAATCTAACTTACGGCCCACACTGCCGCCTTTCAGCAGTTCTTTCTTCATACCTTCAATGTGGCTTCTTAAACGTACTGTCTCTTCATCTACGCAGATCTTATCCGCAAAGATGGTAACTTCCGTCAAAATTCTGGATTCGTCGATGGTTGTACTCTGAAGCATGTCCTTCACTTTATCTTCCAGTTTCTTTCTGTATTCCTCGATCACTTTCGGGGAACGTGTCTCGATAAAGTCAACCAGAGCCAGCATATTGTCTAATTTGCCGATCAGATCGTTCTTTAAGTTTTCACCTTCGCGGACTCTTGTCTCTACGAAGTTTTCTGCTGCATGCTTTAATGCCTCAGATAATAAAGCCCACATCTGGTCTTCATCTTCCGGAACCTGTTCCATGGAAAGAACTTCCGGACAGCGTGCGAGCATGGAAACCTTTACATCATTTTCAATGCCGAACTGCTCCGCCATCTTTTTGAAGTTGTCCATGTATTCTGCTGCTAAAGAACTGTTGTACTTTAAAGATACTTTCTCTTCGGTATAGTCTTCGTATGTTACAAATACATCAACTTTACCTCTCTGAATATAATCTTTTAAAAGACCTCTCATAGCAGATTCGAAGAAATTGAACTTCTTCGGCATCTTGATTCCGAGGTCTAAATAACGATGATTTACTGCTTTGATTTCCACAGAAATCTTACATGCATCCGTTACGGATTCAAAACGGCCAAAACCGGTCATGCTTTTAATCATAATAAACATGCCTCGCTTTCACATAGTTGGTTTAATTATAAGGCAAATAGAAAATCAAGTCAACAGAATTCATTGAATTTGCTTGTATCTTATGATAAAATGAAAAGGATTTATTTTTAGAAAGGATGTTTGTAACATGGCTTTTGACGGAATTGTAATCGCCAACTTAGTACATGATTTAAACCAGAAGATCGTATCCGGCCGTATTTCCAAGATCGCACAGCCGGAAAAAGACGAGCTTCTATTTACGATAAAAGGAAACAAAGAAACTCTGCGTCTGCTGATCTCGGCAAACGCCAGCCTTCCGCTGGTTTATTTTACGGAAAATAATAAGCCGAGCCCTCTTACGGCGCCGAATTTCTGCATGCTTCTCAGAAAGCACATTGCAAACGGACGTATCATCTCTGTCACACAGCCGGATATGGAGCGTATTATCCGCATCGAGATCGAACATCTGGATGAGATGGGCGATCTTTGCAGAAAGTATCTGATCATCGAACTGATGGGCAAACACAGCAATATTATTTTCTGTGATGAAAAAAACATGATCCTTGACAGTATCAAACATATTCCGGCCCATGTAAGTTCTATTCGAGAGGTGCTTCCGGGCCGCACATGGTTTATCCCGCACTCCGGTGAAAAGAAAAATCCTCTGACGATCTCAGAGGAAGAATTCAAAAAACTGATCAAGGCTACACCGCAGCCGCTTGCAAAAGCGCTTTATATGGACCTGACGGGTCTGAGCCCTGTGGTCGGCGCCGAGATCTGCCATCTGGCTTCCCTCGACGGAGATATCTCTGCCAAAGAATTCTCTGATGCTGAGTTAACACACCTTTATCATGCGATGGGATGGCTCATGGATGATATCAGAAATGGAACCTTCACGCCGAATATCATTTATAAAGGGGAGAAACCGGTGGAATTTGCTTCTGTTCCGCTTACCATGATGGAGGGCAGTGACTACTCCAAGGTTTCTTATGATTCCATCAGTGAACTTTTAGAGCGTTATTATGCGGAAAAAAGTACCGTTTCCAGAATCAATCAGAAATCTACGGATCTGCGAAAGATCATCTCCAATGCCCTGGAGCGCAGCGTCCGCAAGCTTGACCTTCAGCAGAAACAGTTAAAAGACACAGAAAAACGAGAAAAATTCCGCATTTACGGTGAGCTTCTCAACACATACGGTTACGGTCTTTCCGGCGGTGAAAAAGAATTAACATGCCTCAATTATTATACAAATGAAGATGTTAAGATCCCGCTTGACCCGACGCTGACAGCTCAGGAAAATGCGAAGAAATATTTTGAAAAGTACAACAAGCAGAAACGTACTTATGAGGCTGTTACGGAGCAGCTTGCCCAAACTCAGGCAGAAGTCGCCCACCTGGAATCCATCAGTACTTCCATGGATATCGCCCGTCTTGAGGAGGACCTGGTCCAGATTAAGGAAGAATTGATGGAGTTTGGTTACATCAAACGCCACTACAACGGCGGAAAGAAGCCTAAGATCACAAGCAAACCGTACCACTACCTCTCTTCCGACGGTTTCCATATGTATGTAGGAAAAAATAACTATCAGAACGAGGAACTGACATTTAAAGTTGCAAACGGAAATGACTGGTGGTTCCATGCGAAAGGAATTCCGGGCTCCCATGTCATTGTTAAGACTGAGGGCAAGGAACTTCCGGACCGTGTTTATGAAGAAGCAGGTGCTCTAGCCGCCTTCTATTCCAAAGGACGCAGCAATCCGAAGGTGGAGATCGATTATCTTCAGAGAAAATTACTGAAAAAGGTTCCGGGCGCAGCTCCGGGATTCGTAGTGTACCATGAGAATTATTCTCTGATGGCAACTCCAAGTGCCGAGTTCGAAGAAGTGAAATAAAAATGTCCCGGGGTGACAGAACATTCAAACGAAATCTGTCATTTCCCGGGACTATTGTTTACTGTTTGCGTACCATCAGGCCCATGCCAAACCACATCTTCTCTCTCTTCTTTTTTTCATTCAAAAGATCCTGAAGCCCAAAGTAGGTTGTATTGGGATTGTGCAAGGTGATCGTACCGTCCATATTTCCAAATCCTGCCTGGTAGTGTGCACCAAACTTTCTCTTTTTTCTCCACCCATATAAAAGAATGAATGCGGATTTCTCGTCTAAGTGAAATGTTTTCACCGTTTTAGGCGTAAAGATGATCGGACGCACCTGTAGGCGATACTGTTTCAGCATATAAGCCAGATAAAAAATATAGGAGCCCATACATCCGCCAACAGATGTTGCAAACAGCCACTGACGGTTAAAACGCTTCACAATACTCATGAAATCCACGTTCATTCCGAAAAACGTCAAGACATTATAAACCGCGATCGCGCCGCATCCGTTGGCACTGATGCTTCCGGTCGGACCAAATGTACCGCGCTGTCTCGTATAATTTTTCTGACGCTCAATATAAATTTTATCTTTCATTTCCATCTGTTTTAATCCTCCGGCTCATTCAGAAAGGAGGCGATCTCCTCCACTTTTTTGTATGCCATCTGTGTCTTAGCCGCCGTTTCCTCCACGCTCATACCCTGGAGCAGAAAACGTCTCGCCACGAAATCCATGGACTCTCCTACTTCGATCAGATGTCCGTCCGGATCATAAAATCTCACAACTCTCTGTCCCCACTCATGCTGGGAAAACGGAGTTGCATACACGATCGGTTCCTGCCAGCCGTTCAGCTTTTCCATAAACCAATCCATATCATTTTCTTCGAAATAGAGTTCTGCATTGTTGGTGCCAAATGCAAGCGTTTTATTGAGCAATGACTCCCAGATCATCGCGTCCTGCAGCACCAATCCCTCTGTCAGAACCACATTTCCGTCATAATCAGCCAATACTTCCAGACCAAACAAACCTTTATAAAAAGCTTTGGAGCGTTCCATATCGTGTACAACGATCAGCATATTTTTTAATTTCATTCCGTCTCACTCCTCTAAAAGTACAACTGTATCCGTATCATGTTTAGTTCTTCATGTATTTATGGTTATTGTCCTGACCGATGTAAATGCAGTAAATTGCCAAAACGACGAATGCTCCTGCCCAAATGATCGGAATAGGGAAGTTCGCATAATAAAATGCACCGCACATGATGGCAACACCCCAAAGGATCTTTGTCTTACCTTCACTCTTACACCATTCCTCGATATGCTCCGGCTCTACCAGAACCTTCGCACCGAGCGGAGTCCATTTTCTTTTTAAGATCAGAGTACCATAAATTACGAAAATCACGCTGACCACAGACAGCGCAAACGGAAGCCACTGTTCTAAACCCATACGTTTCCCGTCCTTTCTCTATTCAAATAATACTTTTTCTGCGATTGCAGCTGCATCTTTGATACAGTCACTGCATGCACGAAGTACGTTTCCTGTTCCAACGCCCTTAATTTCCTTACAAGTCACAGAACCGTTCTGCTCTTTGAACTGTTTTACGATTTCTTTGGAAAGCTGATAGGAATCCTTTTTGCTGTTCGGTTTTTCCAGATTTCCGGTACTTGCTTTCATTCCTGCGAGTACGCATGCTCCAGAAACAGCACCACATGTACCTTCCATACCGCCCATGCCTGCACCGAGGGCCTCTGTCAAACGGAACATCAGCTCCTCATCTACACCAACCAGATCGCAGTATGTACAAGCAACTGCCTGTGCACAGTTATAACCAATGTCATGTCTCTTGATTGTTTCTTCTACTCTTGTCTGCATTTGTTTACTCCTGTCTTTCTTTCATAGTATCATTTCCTCATTTAGAAATGCATCTCTAACCCAGTATACAACTCCTGGATCACATCACCCAGCTCTTCTTTCAGAATCTCCATTGCGCGTTCGCCGGTACAGTGTCCGGTGTAGATTCGTTTGATTCCGGTCTCTTTTACTCTTTTTGCAAAGGCGTAAACTTCCTCATCGGAAGAACGGAACAAATGAAGTCCGCCGATATATGCCTCAATATGTTTATCCGGCCAGGTGCTCTGTACCTCACGGATGATGTTATCTGCACCGCCATGGGAACAACTGTTAAATACGATCAGACCATTTTCTGTATCAAAAACGAGACTCTGTTCGTGCTCGAAGGCATCCGGCTGGAACTGACCGCGTATTTTCACATACATCCCTGCATGTTCGCCCACTTTATCGAGTCCTTTTGTCTTGTGTGGAAGCAGAGTCACACCCGGGATCACTTCTAAGTCCTCATCTGTATACGCAAAACGGTCCGCATACTGTTTCAGATATCCTTCTTTGATTCCGATGTAAGAGAGTTCGGTTCCGCCTTTTTTGCTGTAGCAGTTCTCTTCACAGGCTTTTCGCAGATAAAACTTTGCATTCTTGTTTCTTTCAAAAAAGATATCCAGTCCGTCAGAATGATCATAGTGTGCATGGGACAATACACCAAACTCCACACCGCTCAGATCCACGCCCATCATATCGGCATTTTCCGCAAACACATGTGTGGTTCCTGCGTCCAGCAGAATGTTGTGACCATGATACTCGATATATACTGCAAGGCCCCATTCCGCCTTCCATTCATTTCTTGTGTTATTATCTACCAGAATTTTTGCTAACATCGCGTCCTCCTTCTTTCAGGATCTCACAGATTCCGTCTGCCGTATAATCTTTTGCAACAAGTGCTCTTGTAACACCGTACTCTTTCAGTACATCTGCTGTCACGTGACCGATACAGACCGGATACACAAACTGATTTAACATCCGAGCTTTTTCTTCCGGATCATTTTCAAAAAATCCACGGACACCGGACCCGCTTTCAAACGTCAGATAATCGAGCCCTTTCAGCCCGGAAACCTCGGTTGTCTCCACATTTACATCATAAATAGAAAGGTCGGTATACGCAATATTGGCTTCGCTCAAGATTTCTGTCAATCGTTTGGAACCCTGTTTCGCTCTCGGAATCAATACACGCTCTTGTGCTTTCACAACGCTGCAGAGTCCGTCAGTCAGTTTCTCTGTCGTAAACTCATCCGGCATATAATCTGCATAAAAGCCAAAACGCTGCAGATACTCTTTGGTGCCGTTTCCGACTACAGCAAATTTTACATGACCAAATACACGCATGTCAATCTTTTCAGTCTTTACCTTATCGAAAAATAAATCGATGGCATTCCGGCTGGTAAAGACAATCCAATGGTAGGTGTCGAGCTCCCTTAATGTCTGCACCAATTTGTCCTGATTCAATGGCACTATGCCTGATTTGCCAACCCGTGAAACAAAAGCACCTTCCGCATTTAGCTTTGAAGCCAGCTTTTCATAGATTGCATCCGTGCCTGTCACTCCTACGGTAAGACCGGATAATGGCAAATCTTTTTTCACAGTCATCTCAAACTCTGCAACCGGACCAACCACAATGATTCCCGGAGATCTTAATCCGTGATCTTTCGCAGCCTGCGGCAATGCTTCCAAACTGCTCCGCACGCATCGCATAGACGGTAACGTGCCCTCTGTCACGATCGCAGCCGGCGTCTTAGGATCCTTTCCATTCTTGATCAGACGTTCCACAATCAGATCCAGATTCTTTAATCCCATTAAAAATACCAATGACCCCTGCAGTTTTGCATACTCCGAAAAACCATCGGTCAGAGTATCATCCTGATCGCCTAACACACCGATTCCTTTGGCTTTGATCGCCGTGTGTCCGGTGATCACATGAAAGCTCTGGCTGATTCCTCGATGTGTGATCGGAATTCCAGCATCGGCAAGTGCCGCCACCGGAGAGGTAACACCAGATATAACTTCATATGGAATTCCGTATTTTTCTAATTCAAGGATTTCTTCCCCGCCGCGTCCGAAGACAAACGGATCTCCACCTTTTAGACGAACAATATTTTTTCCTCGCAGTCCGTAATGCACGAGGATCTGATTGATCTCTTCCTGCACCATACTGTGATTTCCAGGCTTTTTTCCTACATATATTTTCTCACATGAGTCCTGAACCATATTTAAAAACTCCGGAGACGCGAGTCTGTCGTAAACAAGAACTTCCGCCTGTGACAATAAACGTTTACCTTTCAGGGTGAGCAGTTCCGGATCACCCGGACCGGCTCCCACAAGATAGACCATTCCTGGATTCACAGACCGGATCAATTCATGCACCAATGCTTTATATTCGGAAGGAGCTCCCATTACTTCACGGCGCTCAAGTCCCTGCTTTGTTTCTTTTAGCATCTGTACAACCAGCTGTCCGTCCTGCAGATAACTGTATGCACCGATGGCCTCATTACAGCCTGCGCCGAGACATTCCAGCACATAACGTTCTGTCTTCAATGCCAAAGCGGACGGCTCATGGTTGATCTTTGCAAATAATTCCTTGAATTCGGAATTTACCTTTGCCTCTATGGCGATGATCGCCTGACCGCCTGCCGGTGTAAATAATTTCGTCGGAAGATACTCGAATTCAAATCGCTCATCTGAGAATAATCCCAGACGTTTCAGACCAGCCGCAGCCAAAATGATGGCATCATACTGTCCATCATAGAGTTTTGCAAGGCGAGTATCCACGTTTCCTCGGATCAGTTTGCAGACTGCATCTTTCTGCTCCAGGATCTGAAGCTGTCTTCGCAAACTTCCGGTTCCAACTACCATCGGATGGTTCGTCACTTCTCTTCCTTTTACGGTTACAAACACATCTTCTGCATCCGTTCTCGGCAAAACAGCAGCCACTTCCAAACCGTCCAGCAATTCCATCGGCATATCTTTTGCACTGTGAACAGCCGCATCAAAACGATCGGCCAGAATTCCCTCTTCAAATTCAGAAATGAACACACCTTTTCCGCCAAACTCCGTCAGCGCACGGTCCAGGATCTTATCACCGGTCGTCACCACAGGGACAATCTCAACCTGAATCCCCGGCTCTGCTTCTTTTAATGCCTCGGCAACCATCATCGTCTGTGCCATGGCAAGTTTACTTTTTCTTGTTCCCAGGCGAATTGTTCTTGGCTGTTTTCTTTCAGTCATGAATCCTCCTTGCTGAATTGGAAAAAGCTGTGGCAGATTCCTGCCACAGCCCATTACCTGCTTCGATGATAAAATCTATTATCTGATTTCTTTCTTTCCGCCCATATACGGCTGTAAAGCTTCCGGAATACGGATGGAACCGTCAGCCTGTAAGTTGTTCTCTAAGAATGCGATCAGCATACGCGGCGGAGCAACAACTGTATTGTTTAATGTGTGTGCAAAGTACTTCTTGCCGTCCTCGCCGTTTACACGGATCTTCAGACGTCTTGCCTGAGCATCGCCAAGGTTGGAACAGCTTCCTACCTCGAAGTACTTCTTCTGTCTCGGAGACCATGCCTCAACGTCGATGGATTTCACTTTCAGGTCAGCAAGGTCACCGGAGCAGCACTCCAGTGTACGTACCGGAATATCTAAGGAACGGAATAAATCTACGGTGTTCTGCCATAAAATGTCGAACCACTTCGGAGACTCTTCCGGCTTACATACAACGATCATCTCCTGCTTCTCGAACTGGTGGATTCTGTAAACACCACGCTCTTCGATACCATGAGCACCTTTCTCCTTACGGAAGCACGGAGAATAGCTTGTTAATGTCTTCGGAAGTTCTGCTTCCGGAACGATCGTATCAATGAATTTACCGATCATGGAATGCTCACTTGTACCGATCAGGTAAAGATCTTCACCTTCGATCTTGTACATCATCGCTTCCATCTCAGCAAAGCTCATAACGCCTGTAACAACGTCGCTTCTGATCATGAACGGCGGGATGCAGTATGTGAAACCGCGGTCGATCATGAAATCTCTTGCGTAAGAGATAACTGCGGAGTGAAGTCTTGCGATATCGCCCATTAAGTAGTAGAAACCATTACCTGCAACTTTTCTTGCTGCGTCGAGGTCAATACCGTTGAATTTCTCCATGATCTCTGTATGGTACGGGATCTCAAACTCCGGAACCACCGGCTCGCCGTACTTCTGTACTTCTACGTTCTCGGAATCGTCTTTACCGATCGGAACGCTCGGATCAATGATGTTCGGGATTGTCATCATGATCTTTTTTACTCTTGCTTCGAGGTCTTTCTCCATCTCCTCTAACTCAGCAAGACGGGAAGCCGCTGCAGCAACCTGCTTTTTCACTTCCTCAGCTTCTTCTTTCTTGCCCTGACCCATTAACATACCAATCTGCTTGGAGATCTTGTTTCTGTTGGCACGAAGATCATCTGCCTCTTTTTTTACTTTACGGCTCTCTTCATCAAGAGCGATCACTTCGTCAACTAACGGAAGTTTATTGTCCTGGAATTTGTTGCGGATATTCTGCTTAACGATTTCCGGATTTTCTCTAACAAATCTTAAATCTAACATTGTCACTATCTCCTTTATCTATCCTGCTCAGACGATCACAGGTTCTTTAATCTCTGCCATCTGTTTTCATGCGGTTTCGCATGTCTACAGAACACTTATCTTAGAATATAACACATTTCACTTCGAATGAAAAGGGGAATTTCCCTATCTTTTCACAAGTTTCCCAAGAATCTCCTCAAAGCAGACACCGTTGCTGTGCGGAATATCTAATTCATCTGACTTTGTAATGCAGTCTCTGACAAATCTGGCTGCTTTTTCTGTTGAGGTGCGAAGGTCATATCCATTCAATACAGAACCGGCCAAAACGGCGGAAAATACATCTCCGGTTCCCGGTCTCTGGTTTCCGGCACTTTTCACTTTTACAAAGTCTGCTTCCTGTCTGCCATGCTCTAAGACAACATTGGTGTAGAAATTTCCTTCTCTTACGCCGGTGATCACAACCGACTTCGCTCCCATGAGCTGAAGCATCGTCGCCATATTGAGAAGTTCTTTTCTTGTCCAGCCTTTTTCTTTATATGGGGTTCCGGTCAAAATACACGCCTCTGTCACATTTGGTGTTACAATATCCGCGTATCCCACTAATTGTTTCATCTCTTCACACATTTCTTCCGTGTAAGTCGCATAGATCTTTCCGTGATCACCCATAACCGGATCCACAATGATCAGCGTCTCTTCCTCGCGGAAGTGCTCCACAAACTCCAAAACAATCTCAATCTGCTCTGCAGAACCGAGGAAACCGGTGGAGATTGCATCAAACCCCAGTCCGAGTTCGATCCACTTTCCGATATATGCACGCATTTTATCGGTATAATCATCAAAGAAATACACCGGAAACTCCGTATGATTGGAAAGGATCGCAGTCGGGACCGGACAGCTCTGGATTCCCATAACCGATAAAATAGGATGAGCCACCGTCAGAGAACAGCGGCCGTAACCGGATAAATCATTAATTACTGCTATTTTTTTCTGTCTGTATTGTTCCATAATCTCATCCCTCTGAGCATTTTCTTACCTGCTGCATGCAGATCAGTCTTTTGACTCCACGCAGATCAGAATTCCTTCTTTTACGCGGATCACTGCCTTCTCTTCTACGATTTCATTGCTGACACAGAGACTTGGATTTTTCAAAATAGAAATTTCCTTGTCCTGCAGCGGATATTTGAATCCCGTTAACGTGATCCCTTTTACGGTTTCTGTAACAGGAAGGAAGGAAACATAGTTTCCATATTGTCTGCTTCTGAAAAAATTATACTCGTTTTCCTGCTCAGAATCAAGAATGCAGATTCGATTCTTTGCATCGTAACAGTTCGCCTGAAGACCTTTTTTTCTCTCATGAACCAGCAGATGAATGTTGGAAATCTCATGATCCAGCCGGCCGCCAAGCGCACCCAATACATCGACTTCTTCAAATCCGGCTTCACGGATCCGTCGAAATGCGAGTTCTGTATCCGTTTCGTCTTTCTCCGGTTTGTGTATTTCAATCTGGTATTCCGGATTCGCAAGATACGACTGAATCTTTTCTCTTCCAAAGGTATCGAAATCGCCGACCAGAAGGTCCGGATGGATTCCAAGTTTTAAGCAGGCAGAAAAACCGGCATCCGCTGCTACGATATAATTATACGTCCGCTCAGACAAAAAGTCTTTTGCAAACGAAAGGTCCAGAGGACCGCCGGAAATCAATAAACATCTTTTCATTCTTATTCGCCCCCTGGACCTGATTTATTTATTCGTACTCTTTGAAAATTTCAAGGAATGCTTTTGTATTGGCAGCTGCATCATTTTTAAACACTGCAGAACCTGCAACGAATACATTTGCGCCTGCTTCGATCAGCATGCGAACGTTTTCTGTTGTCACGCCGCCGTCTACCTGAATGTCTGTTTTCAGACCGGCATCGTCTAACATCTTACGAAGTTTTTTGATCTTCTCAACCGCATACGGAATGAATTTCTGACCGCCGAAGCCCGGATTTACAGACATGATCAGGAACATATCAACCTGATCTAAAATGCAGGAAAGAGTCTCGACCGGTGTTGCCGGATTCAGGGCAACTGCAGCCTTACAGCCGGCTTCTTTGATCTGGTTGATGGTACGGTCTAAATGCACACATGCTTCCTGATGAACACAGATGAGGTCGGCTCCGACTTTTTTCATATCCTGAACATAACGTCCCGGTTCTTCTACCATCATATGAACATCAAAAACTGCGTCGGTACATCCACGTAATTTTTCAATTACCGGCATACCAAAAGAAATGCTCGGAACGAATGCGCCGTCCATCACATCGAGATGAATATATTTTGCTCCTGCCTCTGCTACTGTTTTTACTTCTTCTCCTAATTTAGAGAAATCTGCTGCTAACACGGATGGTGCTAAAATATACATACTAATATCTCCTTTTATTCTTTAGTTCTTCATAAATCAGACGATAGTTCTCATAGCGGTCTTTGGAAAGACTGCCCTCTTTTACCGCATCCTTCACGCCGCATTCCCGTTCTCCCACATGGACACAGCCAAGGAAACGGCATTCCGGAATATAGTCATCAAATTCCGGGAAAAACTGCTGGAGTTCTTCCGGTTTCATATTGTCAACGAACATGGAGCTGAATCCCGGAGTATCCATCACAAAGGTATCCGTCTCCACGAAAAACAACTCTGAATGACGAGTCGTATGTTTTCCGCGTTTAATCTTTTCACTGATGGAACCGGTCTCCATCTCAGCCTCAGGCTGGATCTCGTTGGTAATCGTGGATTTTCCCACACCGGACGGACCTGCAAGAACCGTTGTCTTTCCGCGTAACAGTCCGCGGATCTGTTCCATGCCTTCTCCGCTCTTTGCATTGGTCAAATGAACTTCATATCCGGCTGCCTCATAAATGGAAGTCAGCTTCTTTGCCTCCTCCTCTGTGACCAGATCTTTCTTATTAAAACAGATCACCACCGGAACATCCTGAGATTCCATGGTTACAAGAAAACGATCCAGAAGATTGAGGTTCGGTTCCGGTGCAGTGGTTGCAAAGACAACCATTGCCTGGTCGATATTTGCCACAGCCGGACGGATCAGTTCATTTTTTCGTTCCAGAATATCCACGATATTTCCCGTCTTCTCATCTTCGTCAAGAATGGTAAACTCTACATCGTCTCCCACCAGCGGTTTGATCTTTTTGTTTCGAAAAACACCTTTTGCCTTACATTCATAAACACTGGAAATGCCGTCATGCACATAGTAAAATCCGGCAATTCCTTTCATTATCTTTCCAGTCATAGTTTATACTTCAATCTCAAAAAAGTTAATCGTATAAGTATTCAGTACAAGATTGTTTGTCATGTCAACAATCTCAACTTCACCTGTGGAAACTCCGTCAGCACCGCGGATCTTCGTAAAACGAATATCCAGCATCGTATCTGTGGAATAAGTCTTCGGTTCTGTTAATTGTGTATATTTGATCTCTCCGTTTACATTCTGCTTCAAGCGGATCACGATCTGAATTTCTGCAGACGGAGCACCCGGTCCATATGAAACACGGAGCGGATAGCTTGCTTCCAGAGAAGCCAAATACTGTGTCTCCGGCGGCTCCGGTCCCTTGCTGACCACGAAGTCTACGACCGTTCCGATCTCAATCTCTTCTCCTGCAGCAATCGCCTGACTGATGACACATCCGACCGGAACCGTATCATGATGTTCTTCCGTTACGGAACCGACAACAAGTCCGGAATTTGTCAGCAGCTGTACTGCCCAGTCGGAAGACTGTCCTTCCAGTTTCGGCACTGCAACCGCCTGAACCTCCGGTCCCTTGCTGACATAAAGTGTCACCGTATCACCAAGAGATGCCTTGTCAAGCGGCTCATATCGAAGGATCGAACCAACCACGGCTTCTTCATGGTTTTCTTCCACAACAGTCGCTTTCAGTCCTTTTCCTTCCAGAAGGCGCACAGCCGTATCAAGTGTCATCTGAGTCAATCCAAGACCTTCTAATTCCACTTTATCCGAACCGCCGCTCACGGTTACGATCACGCTGGAATATCTCGGTACCACAGAATCCGGAGCATTTTCCTGGGAAATGATCGTTCCCTTGGCAATTTCGTCGCTGTTTTCAAGGATAACTTTCATCTTGAGATCCAGCTCCGCAAGTTTACTCTCCGCCTCTTCCTGTGTATTGCCAACCAGCTTTGGCATACGGACTTCCTTCTGGCTGATCTCATCGCTGTTTGCTTCAACCGTGATCTGTCCGCTGCTTCCAAGCGGATTGTTTTCTTTAAATAATCCACCCAGTTTGGAGAACACGACCACTACGACCGCAACAACCACGATCGCAGCAACTACACCGAACGCAGTCAGAAGTTTTTCAAGATGTGTGGAAGACTCATCTTCTTCCACATCTTCTTCATATAATTCTTCTTTGATCTTCTTATGCTGCTTCACATCCGCCTTTTCGGCTCTGGATGTGATCACATCCATTTCTTTTTTGCTGATCATGATCGTATCCGAGGACAGTTCCGGAGCAACTGCAGCTCCGATGGAGATATCTTCCGGATTGATCAGTGCTTTTCTAAGATCACTGATCAGATCGCTGATCGATGCATAACGGTTTTCCGGCTTTTTCTCCGTACATTTTAAAATGATCTGCTCAACAGCCGGAGGAATCTCCGGGTTTAACATACTCGGAAGCACGATCGGCTCTTCTAAATGTGCCAGTGCAACTGTTACCGTATTATCTCCTTCAAACGGAACCTTTCCCGTCAGCATCTCAAACATGGTAATACCGAGAGAATAAATATCCGTTCTGGCATCAACAAAACCGCCCCTTGCCTGTTCCGGAGACACATAGTGAACCGAACCGACAACGGTAGAATTCATCGTCTGGGAAGAAACGGCTCTCGCGATACCGAAATCCGCAACTTTCACCTTTCCGTCTTTGGAGATCAGCATATTCTGAGGTTTGATATCACGGTGAATGATGTGCTGATCATGAGCAGCTTCGATTCCCTGTGCAACCTGAATCGCGATTCCGATGGACTCTTTGACTCCAAGGTGTCCTTTTTTATTAATATAACTCTTTAATGTAATGCCCTCAACCAGCTCCATCACGATACAGTGCAAATCACCCTCATCCACAACATCGTAGATATTTACAATATTCGGATGAGACATTCCGGCAGCCGCCTGGGCTTCCATCTTAAATTTACTTACAAAACCGGCATCGGAAGTAAATTCCGCTTTTAATACCTTAATTCCGACCAGACGGTTCAGCTTGTGGCACTTTGCCTTATAAACTTCAGACATACCGCCGGAACCGATCTGTTCTAAGATCTCATAACGGTCCTGCAGCATAATACCTGGCGCTAACATCATACGATCACCTCACTTATCTGAGGCTCAACCAGGACAACTGCAATGTTATCCAGTCCTCCGTTTTCATTCGCTTTCCGGATCAGATTGTCCGTCTGCTCTTCTAAAAGATCGGTTGTCTTCAGGATCTTGCTGATTTCCTCGTCACTTACCATATTAGTCAGACCGTCGGAGCACATCAGAATGTAATCACATTCCTGCAGCGGAATATCAAACATATCGACGTCAACCGTCGGAAGAATACCGACTGCACGTGTGATCACATTTTTCTGGCTGCGATAAGCTTCACTTCCGCGCTCGATCTTTCCAAGCGCTACCATCTCTTCCACAAGGGAATGATCTCTTGTGACCTGCTCCAGATTATCTCTTAATAAGTAAAGACGGCTGTCACCAACGTTTGCCACGTAAAGGGTATTGTCTACGATCACGGCTGCAACCATGGTGGTACCCATTCCGTCTAAATCCGGATTATTGGCAGCCTCCTCAAACAGCATGCTGTTTACTTCCTCGATCGCGATCCGAAGGAACAGGACCGGATCTTTGATCTTCGAATACTCTGCCATCTGTACCAGTTCTTTAACCGCATAGCGGGATGCAAAATCTCCAGCTTTATGACCGCCCATACCGTCCGCAACAATAAACAGATTCGGAAGAACACCGATCGGCTCAGACGATGCAAACACACTGTCCTGATTGATCTTTCTGGCGCGTCCTACATCTGTACGTGCAAATGAAATCATGCCTCTTCCTCCTCCTTCTTTAAGTAGCTCTTTCTCAGCTGTCCGCAGGCACCGCCAATGTCACGTCCCATTTCTCTTCGAACAGTAACATTGATGCCCTTTTTCTCTAAATATCCCTTAAACTGTTCAATAGCTTCCCGATTGGACTGTTTGTAATCACGTTCTTTGATCGGATTGACCGGGATCAGATTCACATGACCATGCATATCCTTGATCAGATCTGCCAGTTTTTTTGCTTCATCCAGATTGTCATTGACTCCCTGAACAAGGCTGTATTCAAATGTCAGCCTTCTGCCTGTTTTTTCAAAATATTCCCTGCATGCAGGAAGGATCTCCGACAGAGAATATTTATAGGCGATCGGCATTAATGTCTTTCTTACTTCATCGTTTGGTGCATGAAGAGACAATGCAAGCGTAACCGATAATCCCTCTTCTGCAAATTTTTTAATTCCCGGAACAATTCCGCATGTGGAAACCGTAATGTTTCTCTGGCTGATATTGAGACCATTTTCATCGCTGATCAGGTGAAGGAATTTCACCACATTGTCATAGTTATCCATCGGCTCACCGCTTCCCATGATCACGATATTGGAAACACGCTCTCCTGTGGAATGCTGAATACGATATATCTGATCAAGCATCTCTCCTGCAGTCAAGTTTCTTGTGAGACCGTCCAGTGTGGAAGCACAGAATCTGCATCCCATACGACAGCCGACCTGAGAGGAAATACATACCGAATTTCCGTGCTTATAGCGCATCAAAACACTCTCAATAATGTTTCCGTCCTGCAGACCAAATAAATATTTTCTTGTTCCGTCAATTTCCGATTCATACATCTGCACGATCTGATGCGAGGTATAATCGGTATGTTCTTTTAATGTCTCACGGAATCCTTTGGAAAGATTCGTCATCTCATCGTAGGAAGCTGCCAGTTTCTGATGCATCCACTGATACAGCTGTTTTGCACGGAACGGCTTTTCTCCAAGTTCCTTTACAAACTCCGTAAGCTCCGCAAGATTCATTGATTTAATATCTTTTTTTTCCATATATTTATTCCTATGCTTCTCGCTCAAATGCTGCGATAAAGAAACCATCACACGGGTGAATACCCGGCAGTAACTGAATCTGGTTTTCTACACAGTCTTTTTTTAACACTTCCGGAAGAACGGAAGCGATTTTTTTCTTTTTAAATGGAAGATGTTCCAAAATCCAGGCTGCGTTTTCTTCATTTTCCTTTTTGTTGATCGTACATGTACTGTAGATCAGCTTACCGCCCGGTTTTACATATCTGGACACAACAGAAAGGATCTCTCTCTGGAGCTTTGCAAGCTCGTCCAGCTCCTCTTCCTTCAGACGCATTTTGATATCCGGCTTCTTACCGATGATTCCAAGACCGGAACACGGAAGATCTGCCAGCACGATATCTGCTTTTCCTTCCATCTCCGGATCGAATTCCGTCGCATCCCAAACTTTGGTCTGCATGTTTGTAAAGCCGCATCTTGCAATATTTTCTTCCACCAGCATGATCTTATATTCGGTCAGATCTCTGGATTCCACAAGTCCGGTTCCCGCCATCAGATCTGCTGCATGCATGGATTTTCCGCCCGGAGCACTGCAGACATCAAGAACAAAGTTCTCTTTTTCCGGTGAGGCGATCTTACCAACCAGAGAAGAACTGGTGTCCTGAACCGTGATAAGACCTTCTGCAAATGCCTCCACGGTCTCTAAATAATCATATCCATGAATGGCGAGCATCGTTTCAGACAGTGTGGATTTCTCTGCGTGGATGCCCTGTGCTTCCAGACTGTTTATGATCTCCTCCACTGACGCACGGCTGATATTGCAGCGGACGGTCAGAGGGCGATCTTCCAGAAAAGAGGCGGCGATGGTTTCCGCAGTCTCTGTTCCGTAGTCCTTTTCCCACATGGCAAACATCCACTGCGGAATGGAAAACCGTTCCGCAGGAGATGTAAATGTCATCTGTTCTTTTTCTCTTGAGATATTTCGAAGGACACCGTTCACAAAACCGGTCAGGCCCTGAAATTTTCTCTTTTTCGCCAGTTTTACCGCCTCATTGCAGACAGCAGAATCCGGCACGCGCTCCATATAAAGGATCTGGTAAACCGACATCCGAAGGAGCGTGCGGATGACAGGTTTCATCTTATTTACTTTGACTTTGGAATACCGGTTGATCACAGAATCGATCTGAATCAGATATTCCAGAGTACCTTCTGTGATTCTTGTTATAAAAGCCCTGTCCTGCTTCTCCAGATACTGGTATTTCTCCAGCGCCTGTTTCAGAACCAGATGGCTTAAATTTCCTTTTTCCAGAATTTCCATCAGGATATCCAGGACAATTTCACGGCTGTTTGTATCAATCATCACGTCTTCTTCCTCCATAAAGGATCACTAATCTCAAAAGCTGCAGCATCGAAGAAGCCGCCGCTGCCACATACGTCAATGCGGCTGCATTTAACACGCTTCTCGTGCCTTTTACTTCGTCTCCCGATAAGATCCGCTGAGAATCCAGGAGTCTGACAGCTCTGTTTGAAGCATTAAATTCGACCGGAAGTGTTACAAGCTGGAATAAAACAGCCAGCGAGAACATCAGGATACCGATCTGACAAAGTGGAGAACCAAGTCCTCCGATCATCAGGCCAAATAAGATCAATGGCCAGGAAATCTTCGAACCGA
The DNA here is from genome assembly GCA_015057755.1 of Lachnoclostridium sp. The sequence continues at coordinate 3,211 of SVDR01000030.1, read as the reverse complement.
AGTTTGCAACCGGAACCAGTGCACTCCGTAATCGAAGCGGTGCATATTCTTCATTGTGCTGCATCGCATGGCCGCATTCATGAGCTGCAACGCCAAGTGCTGCAATGGATGTGGAGCCGTAAACAGACTCAGACAGGTTGACCACTTTTGTCCGCGGATCGTAATGGTCCGTCAGGCTTCCTGCCACTTTTCGCACTGTCACATCATAGATTCCCTGTGAATGCAGCAGCCGCATCGCTGCCTCAGCACCGGTCATACCGGTACGGCTTCTCACCTTGGAGTATTTGTTGTAGGTGGAAGTCACACGGCTTTGTGCCCATAAAGAAATAACAACACCAATGAGGACTAAGATGATCGTGGGATCAAAGCCGTAGCCATACCCGTATCTCAAACCACCGTAGCCCATTCCATAACCGTACATAAGCAATTCTCCTTTCGGCTAACCCTTTTTTACGGCTTTTTCATACTATCAACCGAATACCGTCTGGTCTTCTACTGTAAATCCGCGAAGGAATGCAGCAGTCTCCATACGTTTCTTACCCTCAAGCTGAAGTTCTGTAATAGAAAGGAAATCCTTTCCGCACTCCACCAGAAGTCTGTCTTTTGTCACAGTCACACGGCCCGGATTTCCGGAAACCTCTCCTGCAACCACATCCGCAGACCAGATTTTCACAGTCTTCCCCTTCAGACTTGTGTATGCACTCGGCCACGGATTTAATCCACGGATCAGGCGCTCGATCTTCACCGCTTCCATAGACCAGTCGATCTCGCCCATGGTTTTCTTCAGCATCTTTGCATAAGAAGTGGTCGAATCTCCCTGCGGAGTCCGTGTGATCGTTCCATTCTCCATTTTCTCCAGAGTAGACAAAATCAATTCGCCTCCCAGAGCACTCAGTTTATCAAACAGACTTCCGCCTGTTTCTTTTTTATCTAATACGATCTCTGCTTTTTCCAGCATATCGCCTGTATCGAGACCTTCGTCCATGAGCATAGTCGTTACACCGCTTACCTCTTCGCCGTCGATCACAGCCCACTGGATCGGAGCTGCACCGCGGTACTTAGGAAGCAGGGAAGCATGCACATTGACGCAGCCGTACTTCGGGATATCCAGAATCGCCTTCGGAAGGAGCTGACCGAACGCAACCACCACGATCACGTCCGGGTTCAATTCCTGTAAAAGCTCAACAAACTCAGGATCTCTCGCTTTTACAGGCTGGTATACCGGAATCTCATATTCCAGTGCTTTTTCTTTAACCGGAGTGAACTGAACGGCCTTTCCACGTCCCTTCGGTTTATCCGGCTGAGTCACAGCCGCGATCACCTCATGACCTCCCTTAACGAGAGATTCTAACGTGGACACCGCAAAATCCGGCGTTCCCATAAAAACGATCTTCATATTATTCTTCGTCCTCGTCCTCTTCAACTTCTTTGTCTACCAGCTCACCCTCAACCTTGGAAACATAGAGGATACCGTCTAAGTGGTCGCACTCATGCTGGATACATCTTGCAAGGAGACCTTCGCCCTCGATGATGATCTCTTCCATATTTTCATTAAATGCTTTTACTTTTGCATAGTTCGCTCTTGTAACCTGTCCGCGTTTGCCCGGTACGCTTAAACAGCCTTCCATACCTGTCTGCTCGCCGGAAAGTTCAATGATCTCCGGGTTGATCATTAAGTACTGATTGCCGTCACCAACGTCCATACATACGATACGTTTTAAAATACCAACCTGCGGAGCTGCGATACCAACGCCGCCTGTCTCGTACATAGTCTCGAACATATCTTCAATGATCTGAAGAGTGCGCTCATTCACTTCCTTTACCGGTTTGGAAATCTTTCCTAATACTTCATCACCGATGGTTCTTACTTCTCTGATAGCCATAATTCGTTCCCTCTCTTTATAAATCGTATTGAAAACTGATATTTTTAAAACAATCCATGGTATCTTCCAAATTCTGGGCATACTTCCGGACTTTTAATAGTATATCATAGTTTTCGTGCTTTATATATAAAATTTTTCTGTAAATATCATTAAGTTTGTAAGGAGATGCGTCTACAGGACCAATGATCGTAAAATCTTCGAACCCGTAAGCTTTCATGGTCTCCTTATGAAACAGATTTACCACCTGTAAAAGCTCTGTCTCCTGCTTTGACGACAGTGTGATCGCAAGAATTCCGACTGCAGGCGGATATCCCATCATCTTGCGATATAGAAATTCCTGCCTGTAAAACTGCTCATACTCCTGCTCCGCTGCTGAAGTGATCGCATAATGGTCCGGAGCATACGTCTGGATCACCACATCTCCGGAAAGTTCACTTCTTCCCGCGCGTCCGGACGCCTGAGTCAGCAGTTCAAACGTCCGCTCTCCGCTTCGAAAATCCGGTGCGTACAGAGAAAGATCGGCTGCCATGATGCCAACCAGTGTGACCTTTGGAAAATCATGACCTTTCACGATCATCTGGGTTCCGATCAAAATGTCAGCTTCTCCCTCGGCAAATACTTGCAGAATTTCCTCATGAGCACCCTTCTTCGAAGTTGTATCCGCGTCCATACGAAGCACTCTCGCATCCGGAAATGTTTTTTTCGTTAATTCCTCCAGCTTTTGTGTTCCCGCTCCAAACGGTGCAATGAACGGTGAGCCGCATTCCGGACAAACCTTAGGAAGTCTAGTCTCATATCCACAATAATGACACTTCATGGAGCCATCACGATGGTATGTCAGGCTTACATCACAGTGCGGACACCGCATCGCCTCACCGCAGGACCGGCAGGATACAAAATTTGCATATCCGCGCCGATTCATGAATAACATGATCTGTTCGCCGTTTTTCAATCGCTCCGTCATCAAGCCTTCCAGCTTCCTGCTGAATACCGAGCGGTTTCCTTCCGCCAGTTCTTCACGCAGATCAACCACATGGACATTCGCAAGCTGACTGTCCTTCTTCGCACGATTGTGAAGCAGAAGCAATTGATATTCTCCGTTTAAAGCCTTGTAATAGCTTTCCATAGACGGAGTTGCGGAACCGAGAACCAGACTTGCATGATTCATCTTTGCCCGCATCTCTGCCACTTCCCTTGCATGATAACGTGGAGAAATCTCACTTTTGTATGCTCCTTCATGCTCCTCATCAATGATGATCAAGCCGAGATTAGCAAACGGTGTGAACAGAGCTGATCTGGGACCGATCATAATATCGATCAGCTGGAGC
>SVDR01000029.1 GCA_015057755.1 Lachnoclostridium sp. | reverse complement strand
AACAATGCCCTCTATATTTTGATGGCAATCTTCGTAATCTATACTGCATTTAAGCAGGAGAATTTCCTGACACTGGGTTCTTTTGCTAACCTGATCACTCAGGTTGCGGCTTACCTTCCGCTTGCCCTTGGTATTGCGGGCTGTATCGTATTAACCGGTACTGACCTTTCTGCAGGCCGTGCCGTTGGTCTTACTGCTGCGATCGCAGGTGTATTCCTTCAGAAAGCAGACTTTGCAAATAAGATGTTCCAGAATCTTCCGGAAGTATCTACCGGCTGGATTCTGATCACTCTTTTAGTTGTTATCTGTATTGGTGCCGTGATCGGTCTTGTCAATGGTTTCTTCGTAGCGAAGTTCAGCCTGCATCCGTTCATCGTAACACTGTCTACACAGTTAATTACATATGGTATCATCCTTTGGTTCTTTGCTCTTAACGGAAACAACGGTCAGCCGATCTCCGGTCTTAGCAGAGAGTACAAAGATTTCGTAGGCGGCGCTATGTTCCGTCTTGGCGGTGTAGCGGTTCCGCGTTACGTTCTGTATGCAGTGATCTTAACTGCTCTTATGTGGTTCATCTGGAACAAGACTACATTTGGTAAAAACATGTTCGCCGTTGGTTCCAACGCAGAAGCTGCGAAGGTATCCGGTGTTAACGTATTTATGACAACTGTACTCGTACATACTCTTGCAGGTGCTATGTATGGTTACGCTGGTTTCATCGAGGGTGTTCGTGCAGGTTCCGTAGCAGCCAGCACAGGTCTCAACGCAGAGTGTGATGCGATCGCAGCCTGCGTTATCGGCGGCGTATCTTTCGTAGGTGGTACCGGTAAGATCAGCGGTATTATCCTTGGTGTATTCGTGCTTCGTATTATCTTCGTAGCACTGACTATGCTTGGTGTAGACTCTTCTTCCCTTTACATCATCAAGGGTGCCATCATCCTTTGTGCATGTGCACTTGATATGCGTAAGTATCTGGTGAAGAAATAATGGAAGAGAATAAAAAGAATCCGGAACTTCAGGAAGAGCAGATTCCGAAGTTTCGAGGATTGTATCGAAATGTAAATATCTCAGTGAAAGCCCTGGATCGTGTGATCGCTGCTTGTATTGCAGTGATTCTGATCGTGGTGGCGTTAGAGCTTCGCAATCCTGGTTTTTCGATCGTATTTGATTCGCGTGGCGGAACGGATGTATCGGCGCAGACTCAGATGTACGGAGAGCTGCTGGAGGAGCCGGAGGCTCCGAGCCGCGAAGGTTATCAGTTTACCGGCTGGTATCTGGACAGCAGCTGCTATGAACAGTGGGATATGGAGAACGATACGGTACAATCAGATATGACTCTTTATGCAGGATGGCAGAAAGTGCAATAACCTGTATTTTTGCAGAACCGCCTGTGTCCGCAGGCGGTTCGCTTGTTAATAACCATTGGAGGAAATAGAAATGAGCACACCTGTACTTTATTTGGAACAGACAAAAAAGAATGCTCTGGATGCCGGTTTCGCTGCTGCATTTGGCGGTGAGCCGGAACGTTATTTTTCTGCACCGGGCCGTACGGAGATTGGCGGCAATCATACCGACCATCAGCGTGGCCGTGTTTTAGCTGCAGCAGTAAATCTGGATACCGTAGCAGCGGTTCGTCTCAATGGCACGGATAAGATCCGTATCCTTTCCGACGGCTATCCGATGTGCGAGGTGGATGTGAACGAACTGACACCGAAGAAAGAGGAGATCAACTCCACACCGGCGCTGATCCGTGGCGTGGTCGCTCGTTTTGTACAGCTTGGCTGTGAAGTGAAAGGCTTTGATGCCTATTGTGAATCCACTGTTCTTCCGGGCAGCGGACTTTCTTCCTCTGCGGCTTATGAGGTGCTGATCGGTACCATCATCAACCATTTATTCTTTGACGCAAAGGTTTCCCAGGCAGAAGTGGCACAGATCGGCCAGTATGCAGAGAATGTATTCTTTGGAAAACCGTGCGGTTTAATGGACCAGACTGCATCTGCAGTAGGAAACCTGGTAACCATCGACTTTTTTGAAAAAGAAAATCCGGTTATCAAACTGGTAACTTTTGATTTCGCTTCCTGCGGTCATGCACTCTGCATCATCGATACCGGTGCGGACCATGCGGACCTGACAGACGAATATGCGGCTGTTCCGGGTGAGATCAAAGCGATTGCAGCGTATATGGGCAAGGAAGTTCTGACGGAGATTGATGAGGCAGATTTCTTCGCCAAGATTCCGGAACTGCGCAAAGTGTGCGGTGACCGTGCGGTAATGCGTGCGATCCACTTTTATCAGGAGAATGCGCGTGTACCGAAGCAGGTGGCAGCTCTTGAGCAGGGAGACTTTGAGACATTCCTGAAACTGATCAAAGAGAGCGGTTATTCTTCTTATATGTATCTGCAGAACGTAATCCCGGCGGGCTATAAAGAGCACCAGGATGTGGCGCTGGCACTGGCAATGTGCGAGCATTTCCTGGCAGGCAAAGGTGCCTACCGTGTTCACGGCGGCGGTTTCGCAGGAACGGTTCAGGCCTTTGTACCGTTTGAGATCCTCGACAGTTTTGTTGCAGGTATGGACGGTGTTCTTGGCGAAGGCGCATGCCATGTTCTTTCCATTCGTCCGCAGGGCGGCGTAGAGATGGAGGTATAAGAATGAAAATTGAAACATATATTGATTCTTTAGTATCCTATGCTATGAACAACGGTCTGGCAGAGCCGGTGGACCATATGGTCCTCACCAATCGTCTGATGGATCTTCTCCGTCTGGATGATTACACTCCGTCTGATGAACCGCAGAGCGAGGATCTGGAGGAGATCTTAGCAGGTATGCTTGATTATGCGGTAGAGAAAGGTCTGTGTGACGATGGTATCACAGCTCGTGATATTTTTGATACAAGAATCATGGGAGCGATCACACCGATGCCGCGTGAGGTGATCGGTATCTTCGACCATTTATATGCAGAAAATCCGGTAAAGGCAACAGACTGGTATTACAAATTCAGCTGTGACACCGATTATATCCGCCGTTACCGTATTAAGAAAGATATGCGCTGGAAATACGACAGTGAGTATGGTCAGTTAGATATTACCATCAATCTTTCCAAGCCGGAAAAAGATCCGAAAGCGATCGCGGCTGCGAAAAATGCACCGCAGACAGCGTATCCGAAGTGCCAGCTTTGCAAAGAGAACGAAGGTTATGCAGGCCGCATGAATCATCCGGCTCGTGCAAACCACAGAATTGTTCCGATCGAGATCTGCGGTGCAGACTGGTGCCTGCAGTATTCTCCGTACGTATATTACAATGAGCACTGTATTGTATTCAATGCGGAGCACATTCCAATGAAGATCGACAAATCTGCGTTCGAAAAACTTCTGGATTTCGTTCGCATCTTCCCGCACTACTTTGTGGGTTCCAATGCGGATCTCCCGATCGTAGGAGGTTCCATCCTCAGCCATGAGCATTTCCAGGGCGGTCATTATACATTTGCTATGGAAACAGCTCCGGTAAAAGAGGCACTTACATTCAAAGGATACGAGGATATTCAGGCAGGTATCGTAAACTGGCCGATGAGTGTCATTCGTTTATGCGGCAGCGATCCGGCAAGAATTGCAGATCTGGCAGATAAGATCCTCACAGACTGGCGCGGTTACAGCGATGAGAGCGTTGGCGTGATCGCATTCTCTGATGGTCAGCCGCACAACACGATCACTCCGATCGCACGCCGCAGAGGCAAAGATTATGAACTGGATCTGGTTCTCCGCTGCAATATCACAACGGAAGAGCATCCGCTAGGTGTATTCCATCCGCATGCAGATAAGCACCATATCAAGAAAGAGAACATTGGCCTCATTGAGGTTATGGGTCTTGCGGTTCTTCCGAGCCGTCTCAAACAGGAACTGTCTGATCTTGCGGACGCAGTTTGCGAGGGTCGTGATCTTGCAAAAGATGAAACCCTGGAGAAACATGCTGCATGGGTGGAGGAACTGAAAAAACAGTATACCTTCACAAAAGAAAATGCGCTGGATATTATCTTAAAAGAAACAGGTAAGGTATTTGCGGCAGTTCTGGAAGATGCCGGTGTGTATAAAAATACTCCGGAAGGAATGCAGGCGTTCCTTCGTTTTGTTGATGAAGTGAATATGGAGGATTGAGTATGAAAGTATTGGTAACAGGCGGAGCCGGCTATATTGGCAGCCATACAGTTGTAGAACTGATCAATGCAGGGCATGAGGCCATTATCGTAGACGACCTTTCCAATGCAAAGGCTGATGTAGTGGATCGAATTCAGAAGATCACAGGAAAGAGACCGGAATTTTATAAGGCAGATTGCAAAAATAAAGATGCTCTTAGAACGATATTTTCTGCTCATAAGATTGATGCGATCATTCATTTTGCAGCATTCAAGGCAGTAGGAGAGAGTGTAAAGAAGCCTCTGCAATACTACAGAAATAATCTGGACAGTACCTTTTCTCTGTTAGAAGTTATGGAGGAATTTGAATGTAAAAAATTCATTTTCTCGTCTTCTGCAACTGTTTATGGACCGGATAATCCACATCCATATAAGGAAGAGATGCCGGCGATCCAGTCATCAAGTCCTTATGGATGGACGAAGGTGATGATCGAGCGTATCCTGACGGATTATGTGACAGCGCATCCGGATTTTTGTGCGATCCTGCTTCGTTATTTCAATCCAATTGGTTCTCATGAGTCTGGTTTGCTTGGCGATGATCCAAATGGTATTCCGAACAACCTGATGCCGTATATTGGCCGTGTTGCGGCCGGTCAGTTGGAAAAGCTGACTATTTTTGGCGGTGATTATCCGACACCGGACGGTACATGTCAGAGAGATTATCTGCATGTCGTTGATTTGGCTGTGGGTCATCTGAAGGCGTTGGAATTTGCGCAGAACAGAGCGGGAGTCGAAGCGATCAACCTGGGTACAGGAAACGGTGTTTCTGTTTTAGAGCTGGTAAATGCGTTTAATAAAGCCAATGATATGGAGCTTCCGTATGTGATCGGTCCGCGTCGTGACGGCGATCTTCCGGCATTCTGGGCAGATGCAGAAAAAGCGAAAGCTCTGCTGGGCTGGGAAGCAACTCATACAGTAGAGGATATGTGTCGCAGCGCTTGGCAGTTTGCTAAAAATGCGGGCAAATAAATTCTCAGTATGGTGATAGAAGGAGATTTATGATTATCAGGGAATTTGGATTTGATAAAAAAGGTGAGGCGGCCAAGCTCTACATCTTCAAGAACCTGAACGGTATGGAAATGCATGTTTCTGATTTTGGTGCAACATTACAGAAACTGATCGTGCCGGATAAAGAGGGAATAAGCAGAGATGTGGTGCTCGGTTATGACGATCCGAGCGGTTACGAAGGCGTTTCCGGAACCTTTTTTGGTGCAACCGTAGGGCGTAATGCAAACCGAATCGGAGATGCATCATTTGTATACAATGGAAAAACATACCATTTGGATAAAAACAACGGCAGCAACAATCTGCATAGCGGTTTTGACTGTTGGAGTTTCCGTGTTTGGAATGTAAAAGAAACAACGGATCACAGCATTACATTTTCTCTGGAGAGTCCGGATGGAGACCAGGGATTTCCGGGTGCTGTTTCCGTAGAAGTAACATATTCGCTGACAGATGATAATCAGATCATGATCGAATATTATGCAAAACCGGAAGAGGATACTCCGATCAATATGACAAACCATAGTTATTTTAATCTGAACGGACACGAATCCGGAACCGTGAGAACACAGAGAATGTGGATCGATTCGGATGCGTACACCAGAACAAGACCGGATTTGATCCCGACAGGTGAAGTGGTTCGCGTAGAAGGGACTCCAATGGATTTCCGGACCAGAAAAGAGATTGGACGTGACATCGATCAAAATTATGAGGCATTGATCCTTGGAAATGGCTATGATCATAACTGGGTATTAAATAATGATGGAAATTATCAATTGGTAGCAGAGTTATCATCACTTGAAACCGGTATTACGATGCAGGTGTATACGGATCTTCCGGGAGTTCAAGTATATAGTGCAAACTTCATCAATCATGAAGAAGGAAAAGACGGCGTTATTTACGAGAAGAATCAAGGTGTATGCTTTGAAACCCAGTATTTTCCGGATGCATTAAATCATGAGAATTTCAGATCATCTATTTGCAAAAAGGGCGATATTTATAGAACAAAAACAGCATATAAGTTTGTCGTATAAGATAAGTGAACCTGAGGCAAAAGAAATAAGGCGGATTCGAGAGAATCCGCCTTAAATTATGTCTTAATATGAGGGTAATGATTACAGATATTTTGCAACAGCTGCATCGATCATACCAACGATCTTGTCGATGATCGCATCATCTTCCGGAACGAGGTTTACGAGTGGAGCGCGAACGCCGCCAAGCTCAAGACCTTCACGTTTATTGAGAACTGCTTTGATTGCAGCATACATATTGCCCTTGCAGGAGCAAAGTGCGTAGATGATCTCATTGATATCGTACTGAAGAGCACGTGCTGTCTCGTAATCGCCAGCGTTTACGAGGTCAACAAGTTTGATGTAAAGCTCCGGACAGGAGGAGTATGTACCGCCGATACCGCCTGCAGCGCCCATCATAAGACCGCTGATCAGCTGCAGACGGAAGCAGACCGGTTTGCAGAGATCGCAATGGGAGCGGGAGTTCCAAAAGAAGATATCATCATTGAAAATCGTGCGACGAATACCAAAGATAATATTTTATTTACGAAGGCGATGTTTGAAAAAAGGGGATGCAGGTAAAATCTTTTATCGGCGTTCACAAACCATTTATGGAGCGTCGAATCTATGCGGCAATGAAGGTGTACTGGCCGGATATGAAAATGATTATTACTTCGCCGCAGTTAACATTGGAGGAATATTTAATTAACTCTACAAAACAGGGACTGACAGAGAAGAAGGTAATTGATGTAATTGTCGGTGATTTTCAGAGGATCGAGGTATACGCCAAAAAAGGTTATCAGATTCCGCAGGAAATACCGGAGGATGTGATGGCAGTATTTGACGTGATGGTAGAGCACGGTTATACAAGTGAGTTGGTTTAAAAAGAGAGTATCATGCGATGAAATACTTGCAGGATACTCTCTTTTTCATGTATTTTTTATGCCCAAAGATTGTCCGGATAAAGACCGCTTGCTGTTTTTTCAGCGATAGCGGCAACGACCATCGACTTATCAGCCATGTATGTAACACCGTACCATTTGTCAGAACTTCTAAGGACTTTGACGCGCGCTTTCTTTTCTTCAAGAAGCTGTGTGATCACAGTCGGAAGGAAAAATTCACCTTTCATCGGATTTTCAGCGATTGCCTTGTCTAAGAAACCTGGGAAGCGGGAAACGGCTTCATCGATGAAGCTGCGTGTCAGTCCCCAGAGATTCAGGGAAACAACGGAATCACCGGAAATGGATGTCCAGTTCTCACCGCCATCCAGACTGTAGCGGGCATCATCACCGTCTTTTTCGATGCAGGTACGCTCTGTAACGCGGATCAGATACTGGTCTTCGTCTTCTTCGCAGACACCGCGGGCAACGGAGCCATTTTCTGTCAGTGTGCTGCGGAGGCTGTAACCAACCATTGCAAATTCATAGCAGTCCGGCTGATCCGGATTCTGGCTGAGGTAGTCATAAATTACTTTGAAGCCTTCCGGACCATAGTAATCATCTGCGTTTACAACGGCAAACGGACCGTCCACCACGTTTCTTGCTGCCATGATCGCGTGAGCAGTACCCCACGGTTTTACGCGTCCTTCCGGTACAGAATAACCTTCCGGAAGATCGGAAGTTTCCTGAAAAGCATATCTGACATCGATCACTTTGGAGAGGCGGTTTCCAATGGCTTCTTTGAACGTTTCTTCAATCTCATGTTTTATAACAAATACGACGGTTTCGAATCCGGCACGTTTGGCATCATAGATGGAATAGTCCATAATGACCTGTCCGTGATTTCCGACAGGTTCGATCTGTTTCAAACCGCCGAAACGGCTTCCCATACCTGCTGCCATAACAACCAGTACTGGTTTCTTTTCCATAATAGTATCTCCCTTATTTAAAGTCATAATTAGCTATATTATAGACGATTTTTCTTTATAGTGCAAGAAATGATGGTTGATGTTTTGAAGAATTTCGTATATATTAGAGAGGACAAATTTGTTTGATCTTGAGACATTGTTTGAAAGGCAGTTATTATGAGAATTTTAGTAAGTGGCGGTGCCGGATTTATTGGAAGTCATACTTGTCTTCAGTTATTAGAGGAAGGTCATGAAGTGGTTGTATTTGACAACCTTTGCAATTCTTCTGAGGAATCATTAAACCGCGTGAGAAAGATCACGGGAAAAGAGATTACGTTTTATAAAGCAGATATGCTGGATGCTCCGGCGATCAATGCGATCTTTGATAAAGAACAGATTGATGCAGTCATTCATTTTGCGGGTTTGAAAGCAGTAGGTGAGTCTGTTGCAAAACCGTTGGAGTATTACCACAACAACATTACCGGTACTCTGATTCTTTGCGACGCGATGAGAAAACACAGTGTGAAGAAGATCATTTTCAGCTCTTCCGCGACCGTTTACGGAGATCCGGCATTTATTCCGATCACAGAGGAATGCCCGAAAGGAAAATGCACCAATCCGTACGGACAGACCAAGAGCATGCTGGAAGAAATGCTGATCGATATCCAGAAAGCAGATCCGGAATGGACGGTGATCCTGTTAAGATATTTCAATCCGGTAGGTGCTCATGAGAGTGGACTGATCGGAGAAGATCCGACCGGAATTCCGAACAATCTGACACCATATATCACACAGGTGGCTGTGGGTAAATTAAAAGAAGTGGGTGTATTTGGTGATGACTATGATACTCCGGACGGAACAGGTGTCCGCGACTATATCCATGTGGTAGATCTTGCGGACGGTCACGTAAAAGCATTAAAGAAATTTGAGGATACTCCGGCTGTGCATATTTATAATCTTGGAACCGGTCACGGCTACAGCGTGTTAGATATGATCAAAGCATTTTCCAAGGCAGTTGGCAAGGATATCCCGTACTCTATCAAACCGAGAAGAGCAGGCGATATTGCAACATGCTATGCAGATCCGGCAAAAGCAAAGGAAGAGCTTGGCTGGGAAGCAAAACGCGGCATTGATGAAATGTGTGCCGACGGCTGGAGATGGCAGTCTCAGAATCCGAATGGATACAGAAATAATTAAGGAAACGAATGACAAATGAATAAAGATACGAATCTATACCATATTATGGGGCAGTTTGATATTGCTACCAAGATTTTCCCATATGGTTCCGGTCATATCAATGGAACATACTGCATTGATGTACCGAGACTTTTGCTCCAGAAAATCAATACAAATGTATTCAAAAATCCGGAGCATCTGATGGAAAATATTCAGAATGTGACAGAATATTTAAAGGTTAAGATTCTCGAAGAGGGCGGAAATCCGGATCGGGAAACTTTAAATGTCATCAAGACGCTGGACGGAAAAAACTATTATGTGGACAGCGACGGAAGTGTATACAGAATGTATTACTTCATTAATAACACAAAAGTGATCGAAGATGATAAAACATACTATGATCTGTATCAGGCGGGAAAAGGCTTTGGACATTTCCAGAAAATGCTGCGCGAGTATCCGGTCGATACTTTGCATGAAATCATTCCGGACTTTCACCATACGCCAAAGCGCGTGCAGGCATTGAAGGACGCCATTGAAGCTGACTGCGTAAACCGTGCACAGTCCATCAAAGCAGATATTGATCAGGCATTAAGACTTTCTGAATTGTCGGATCTGATCATTTCCGGAATGGAAAAGGGAGAGATCCCGGTTCGAGTAACCCACAATGATACAAAGATCAACAACATTCTGTTCGACCGGAGCAGCGGTGAGGCAGTATGCGTGATCGATCTGGATACGGTTATGCCGGGAAGTATGCTGTATGATTTTGGTGATGCGCTTAGAATGGGTGCGTCTACCGGTGCGGAAGATGAAGTGGATCTGTCAAAAGTAGAGTTTGACACAGAGGCATTTCGTCATTTTGCAAAAGGATATCTGGAAGAGATGCGGGACGAGCTTACAGAACGCGAGATGGAACTTCTTCCGGAATCTGCCGCCATTCTTACCTACGAGTGCGGCATCCGTTTCCTGACGGACTACCTGAATGGAGACACTTATTTTAAGATCAAAAGGGAGAATCATAACCTTGACCGTGCCAGAAACCAGTTTAAACTGGTGGAAGATATTTTACAGAAAATGGATCGGTTAAAGGCGATCATTTCGGAATTAAAATAAGAGAAAGCGAAGCTCGATCCGGGCTTCGTTTTCTGTTATAAAAGGCATGAATTTGTAACATGAAAATCAGACCTCTTGAGTTTTTTGGGGTTTAATGATACAGTTGTAACATGGGATAAAATCGTATTTGAAAGTTTTTATTATCGAATGTGAGGGGAATTAGACCATATGAGATCAATTGGAATTATTACAGACAGCCATTCCAGCATCACTCAGGAGGAAGCGAAAAACCTTGGTATCTGGGTTCTTCCGATGCCTTTTTATATTGATGGCGAGTGTTATTTAGAAGGGATTAATCTGACAAGAGAACAGTTTTTTGAAAAGCTGGAGAACGGATCCGTGATCACAACTTCCCAGCCGTCACCGGCGGATGTGTGTGATGTGTGGGACTGGGCACTGAAAGAGTTTGAAAAAGTTCTTTATATGCCTTTGAGCAGCGGATTGTCCGGATCCTGTGAGACTGCGATGGCGCTTGCAAGAGATGAGGAGTACGAAGGCAGAGTGTTCGTTGTGGACCATGGCCAGATTGCGACTCCGCTTCATCAGTTGGTTTTGGATACAATTGAGCTGATTGAAAAGGGATATTCAGCTGAAAAGATCAAAGAGATTCTGGAGAAATCGAAAGACCGCATGATGATCTACATCGGAGTGGAGACTCTGGAGTATTTAAAGCGCGGCGGTCGTGTGACTCCTGCGGCAGCAGCCATTGGCGGAGTTTTAAATATCAAACCGGTTCTCAAGCTGGAAACAGGAAAGCTGGATTCCTTTAAAAAATGTCGTGGTTTCGGTAAAGTGAAGAAGACCATGATCGAAGCCATGAAGCATGACATTGAGACAAGATTTGCAGATGCGATGGCGGATGGAAAACTTCATCTCCTGGCTGCATCCAGTGCAAATGAGGAAGAAACGAAAGCCTGGGTGGAGGAAATCGAGGCTGCATTTCCGGGTATGAAGGTATTCTGCGATCCGCTGTCCCTTGGTGTGTCCTGCCATACAGGTACAGGAGCCCTCGGTATCGGATGTGCAGTCGTTCCGGATTATAAAATGGAAGACTAATGAAAGGAAAATATACATGTCAGCATTAAAGAAATTTTTTGCACCGGTTGATATGACCGTTGGCAAACCGTGGCATAAGATCGCGCTGTTCACGATCCCGATGGTTTTGGGAAATATTGCGCAGCAGCTTTACAACACGGTGGACAGTATCGTAGTAGGTAAGTTTGTCGGAGACAATGCGCTGGCAGCCGTAGGAAGCGCCAGCCCGATCTTCAACCTGCTACTGGTACTTTTTATCGGTATTTCTGTTGGTACCGGTGTTATGGTATCCCAGTATTTTGGCGCAAAAGACAGAAAACAGCTGTCTCACGCCATCGGCTGCAGTATTACACTGACTGCGGTTGCCTCTATTTTGATCATGGTTCTCGGAATGATCTTTGTCCGTCCGCTTCTTGAGATGTTAAATACACCGGAGAGTATCATCGATTGGTGTGATTCCTACCTGACAATTTTGATGGTAGGCGGTGCAGGCGTTGCATACTATAACATCCTCAGCGGTATTCTTCGAGGAATGGGCGATTCCTTCGCGGCATTGATTTATCTGCTGATCGCGACGGTGATCAATATTGTGCTCGATCTGGTATTCGTAGCCGGTCTTGGAATGGGCGTTCCGGGTGTAGCCCTGGCGACTGTGATCGCACAGGCAGTATCCGCGATCCTGTGTTTCCTGAAACTGATGAAAATGACTGATGTATTTGATATTACATGGGAATATCTGAAACCGACCAAGCATCATTCCTTCACGATGGTACGTTTAGGACTTCCGTCCGGTCTGACCCAGATGATCATGTCTCTGGCGATGATCATTGTACAGTCCTTAACAAACAGCTTTGGTGAAATGTTTATCGCAGCAAACGTTATCATCATGCGTGTTGACGGCTTTGCCATGATGCCGAATATGTCTTTCGGCAACTCCATGACGACTTATACCGGCCAGAACGTCGGTGCAAAACAGTACGAACGTGTAGAGAAAGGTTCTAAGCAGGGAACGATCATGGCTGTCGGTGTTTCTACCGTGATCACAGCCCTGATCCTGATCTTCGGCAAATACCTGATGGGTGTGTTTACCACAACGCAGGAGCTGGTAGAACTCAGTATGAAGATGATGTGCATTCTGGCTCCGGGCTATATTGCAGTTGCCGTGTCACAGAGCTTGTCTGGCGTTATGCGAGGTGCAGGCGATACGATGACTCCGATGTGGATCTCCTTATTCACAACGGTTGCTCTCCGTGTCCCGATCGCATACGGAATCTCTTACCTGACAAGAACTCCGGAACTGCCGACAGGCCGCAGTGAGTGCGTCTTTGTTTCCTTGTTATTGTCCTGGTGTGCAGGCGCATTATTGAACTTTATTGCTTATAAACGCGGCGGATGGAAGCAGAAAGCCGTTCAGTAAAGGAGCGAGTTATGGAATACAGAAGATTTGGAAATACCGTTGTTGTCCGCATGGATCATGATGATGACATTCAGGAAAATGTAAAACTGATCTCTGAAAAAGAGGGGATCAAGCTGGCAAATGTCAGTGCGCTTGGAAATACAAAATATGTGACACTCAACAGCTATGACCAGAATGTAAAGCAGTTCTTCCCGAATACCTTTGAGGGACATTATGAGATCGCACATCTGAATGGTACGATCAACACTCAGGGCGGTAAGCACTACAGCCATTTACATATTGTGATCGGTGACATGGAAGGCCATGCGTATGCCGGTCATCTGAGCAAGGCGATCGTTGGTACTACGTTGGAAATGTTTATTCATGTTGTGGACGGTGTGGTAGACCGTGTGAACAGCGGTGAACCGGGTGGCAATGTTTTAAAATTTGAAGATTGATCAGTAGGATAAATGCGCTGCAGGCAGAATCGGATGTCAGATCCGTCAGCCTGCGGCGTTTGTCATTTTTCTTTGATTTTTAAGGATTTTCGGGATGTTTTTGTTGGCTTTTTATGCCGGGAATTCTTGACAATACCGAGGGTTTACGTTATAATACGTTGATGTTATTATAAGGGGGGACTATGCCCTCTGTAATTGGAATTTCAAATAGGAAAGGTAAGGCGTCATGGCAGATAAAAAACACATTTTGACCTATGAAGGACTTAAAAAATATGAAGATGAGCTTCAGGATTTAAAGGTAAACCGTCGTAGAGAAATCGCGCAGAAGATCAAAGAAGCGAGAGAGCAGGGCGACCTCTCCGAGAACGCTGAGTACGATGCAGCGAAAGATGAGCAGAGAGATATCGAGCTTCGTATCGAAGAGCTTGAGAAACTCTTAAAGAATGCTGAAGTTGTTGTAGAAGACGAAGTAAACCTTGACAAGATCAACGTTGGTTGTGTTGTAAAGGTATATGATAGAGAGTTTGAAGAGGAGATGGAGTTCAAGATTGTTGGTTCCACAGAGGCTAACAGCTTACAGAACAAGATTTCCAACGAGTCTCCGGTTGGTCATGCGCTGATTGGTAAGAAAGTCGGCGACGTTGTCGAAGTAGAGACTCAGGCAGGCGTGATCGAGTACGAAGTTCTCGACATCAAGAGAGTAGACTAAGAAACCATAAACGCAGCTGTGAAGATTTCGGATCAGCTGCAATTTACATCATAAGGAGAATGAAAAGTGGCAGAGCAGGCAAATCAGAAGAAGGGCCAGCAGCCGGAGCAGGACCTTAACCAACTGTTAAAGGTGCGCCGCGAGAAACTGGCTGAATTACAGGCTAACGGCAAAGACCCGTTCGTAATCACAAAGTACGATCAGACTGCACACAGTGCAGATATCAGAGAAAACTATGCAGAGTTAGAAGGCAAAGAAGTATCCATCGCAGGACGTATGATGTCCAAACGTGTTATGGGTAAGGCTTCCTTCTGCGGTATCCAGGATTTAAAGGGCAACATGCAGTGCTACGTTGCTAGAGATGATATCGGCGAGGATGCATACAAAGATTTCAAGAAGATGGATATTGGTGATATCGTTGGTATCAAGGGTATCGTATTCACAACAAAGACAGGTGAGATCTCCATCCACGCTCACGAAGTAACCATGTTATCCAAGTCTCTCCAGATCCTTCCGGAGAAGTACCACGGCTTAACAAACACAGATATGCGTTACCGTCAGAGATATGTTGACTTGATCATGAACGCAGATGTAAAAGATACATTCATCAAACGTTCCAAGATCATTTCTGCGATCCGCAGATACTTAGACGGTCAGGGCTTCATCGAGGTTGAGACTCCGATGCTTGTTGCAAATGCAGGAGGTGCAGCTGCAAGACCGTTCGAGACACACTTCAACGCTCTTGACGAGGACTTAAAGCTTCGTATTTCCTTAGAGCTTTACTTAAAGAGACTGATCGTAGGCGGCTTAGAGCGCGTTTATGAGATCGGCCGTGTATTCCGTAACGAAGGTCTTGATACAAGACACAACCCGGAATTCACACTGATGGAGCTCTATCAGGCATACACAGATTACCACGGTATGATGGACCTCACAGAGAACCTCTACCGTCACATTGCTCAGGAAGTTCTTGGCACAACTAAGATCGTATTCAACGGAATTGAGATGGATCTTGGCAAGCCGTTCGAGCGTATCACAATGCTTGATGCAGTTAAGAAGTACTCCGGCGTAGATTTCAACGAGATCCATACTCTGGAAGAAGCAAGAGCAATTGCAAAAGAGAAGAACGTAGAGTTTGAAGAGAGACATTCCAAGGGTGAGATCCTCAACCTCTTCTTCGAAGAGTTCGTAGAGGAGCATCTTGTACAGCCGACATTCGTTATGGACCATCCGATCGAGATTTCTCCGCTTACAAAGAAGAAACCGGAAGATCCGAACTACGTAGAGCGTTTCGAGTTCTTCATGAACGGCTGGGAGATGGCAAACGCTTACTCCGAGTTAAACGATCCGATCGACCAGAGAGAGCGTTTCAAAGAGCAGGAGAAACAGCTTGCTCAGGGTAACGACGAGGCAAATACAACAGACGAAGACTTCATGTATGCTCTGGAGCTCGGTATGGCACCGACAGGCGGTATCGGTTTCGGTATCGACCGTATGTGCATGCTGTTAACAGATTCCCAGGCGATCCGTGACGTATTACTCTTCCCGACAATGAAGAGCCTTGACGGCGGCAAGAAGTCCGAGAAGGCAGCTCCGGCAGCTCAGGCAGCAGCTGTAGAAGCTCCGGTTGTAGAGGCAGCTCCGGTAGTTGAAGAGGTGATCGACTTCTCCAACGTAACAATCGAGCCGTTATTTGAAGAGCATGTAGACTTCGAGACATTCTCCAAGTCTGACTTCCGTGCAGTAAAAGTTAAGGCTTGTGAAGCTGTTAAGAAGTCCAAAAAGCTCCTTCAGTTCACATTAGACGACGGTACAGGCACAGATCGTACTATTTTAAGCGGTATCCACGCATTCTACGAGCCGGAAGAGCTGATCGGTAAGACACTGATCGCAATTGTAAACCTTCCGCCGCGTGCAATGATGGGTACAGAGTCCAACGGTATGTTACTCTCCGCAATCCACACAGTTGAGGGTGAAGAGAGACTCAACCTCCTTATGGTTGACAACAAGATCCCGGCTGGTGCGAAGCTTTACTAATTTAGAATAATAAGATTTCAAAAGGACATTTTCTAAGCAATTAGGAAGTGTCCTTTTTTCTGATTAATGGTATAATGAAACAGGAAAATACTGGTACGAAAGGATAATCGAAATGAAATATAAATGTTGTATTTTTGATCTGGATGGTACTCTTGTCAACTCCATTCATGCTCTGACTTATTGCACCAATCAGGCGTTGGAACGTTGCGGTGTAGAGCGAAAGGTAACGGAAGAACAAATGATGAGCATTGTCGGAGACGGTTACAAGACACAGATGCGTCGTTCCTTGATCGCGTGCGGAGATACGGAACTGGTGCATTACGAGGAAATCCTGCCGATTTATATGGAGGTATTTGCAGAGCATTGTCTGTACGAAATGCACGCGTACAAGGGGATTCCGGAGCTTCTGGAGCAAATGAAGGAACTTGGCATGAAGATTGCGGTTGTTTCCAATAAACCCCACGCACAGGCGGTTGACACCACAGAATACGTATTTGGAAAGGGATATTTTGATCTGATTATCGGAGAAAAGGAAGGGATTCCTAAGAAACCGGATCCGGCGATGGCGTTAAATGCTGCGCTAGCTTTTGGGGTGCGACCGGAGGAGTGTATGTACCTTGGAGATACCAATACAGATATGCAGACGGGAAAGGCAGCAGGAATGACGACGGTAGGTGTGCTCTGGGGGTTCCGCGGAAGAGAGGAACTGGAACAGTATCAGCCGGATTATTTGATTGCAGAACCGAAGGAAGTAGGTCCGTTGTCCTTGAATTGATAAAAAGCCGATGGTATAATGAAACAATAATAAACAGAAAAGGAGATTAATTATGAGCGGTCATATTAATGCAAAAAAGGGTGAAATTGCAGAGCGTATTTTATTACCGGGTGATCCGTTACGTGCGAAGTACATTGCGGAACATTATTTAGAGAATGCGGTTTGCTTCAATGAAGTACGTGGTATGTATGGTTACACAGGTACATATAAGGGAATTCCGGTTTCTGTAATGGGAACAGGTATGGGTGTTCCGTCTATTCATATTTATGCGCGTGAGCTTATGACAGAGTATGACGTAAAGACTCTGATCCGTATTGGTACAGGCGGAAGCTATGATGAGAATCTGAATGTTGGTGATCTTGTAATCTCTAAAGGTTGCTGCTATACATCTTCCTTTATGAATTATGCACATCTCGAAGGCGTATATTCTGCAGTAGCAGATTTCGAGCTGGTTCATCACGCAAACAGACTCGCGAAAGAAATGGGCATTTCTGCACAGGTTGGCCTTACTGTATGTAATGACCTGCTCTATTTTGATAATAAACCTGAGATTGCGAAACAGTGGAATAAATACGGTGTTATCGGCTCTGAGCAGGAGGCAGTTGCTCTTTACGCTCTTGCAGCACAGTTCCGCACAAAGGCGCTGATGATCATGAGCGTTGTTGCAAACATCTTTAAACCGGAACAGCCGGAACTCTCCAAGGAAGCAAGAGAGAAAGAGCTGCACAACATGATCACACTTGCATTAGAAACAGCAATTGCAGAATAAATTTATTAAGAAAACTCCCGATGTTGGTCGGGAGTTTTTTGTATGGTTTTTAGTTTTCGAAGAAGGCGACAGCGACAGCACCCGGGCCAGCATGGGTGCCAATGGTGCATCCGATCGAGCTGATCGGAAGTGTTTCTGTGTGAGAAGACCAAATTTCAGAACTGTCTTCGATGTATTTGCGGAGCAAATGATCGGAAAGACCGCTGTATGCCAGAGCGTACGGTTTTTCAAAATTGATGCCGCCGCAGTTTGTGATTAATTCGCGGAGAAGGTTGTTTCCTTTTTTGGAGCCTCTGGCTTTGCCGACAAGGGAAACTTCGCCGTTTTCGACAGCGATAACCGGCTTGATGGATAAAATGTTTCCCGCGAAAGCGACAGCAGCAGAAATACGACCGCCCTTTTTCAGGTATTCTAATGTATCTAAAAGCGCCAATACGCGTACATGTTTCTTTTGCAAGTCAAGTTCGGCAGCGATTTCCGCGGCGGAACAGCCCTGATCGCGAAGCTTGAGACCATACTGGATCAAAACGCGTTCGCCAACGCATACGCTTTCGCTGTCTACGACGAAGATCTTGCCTTCAAAACCATCTGCCGCGATCATAGCGCTCTGATAGGTACCGGACAGCTTGCCGGACACTGTGATCACAACGGCTGTGTCGCTTTCATCCACTACCTTTTGATATGTGGAAAGAAATACAGCAGGATTGATCTGGCTTGTTTTCGGAATTTCATCGCTTTCGATTAATTTTTGATAAAATTCCTCGTGTGAAAGATCGACGGAATCCGAGTATTCGGTTTCTCCAAAGATAACTTTCATCGGAAGGTGAATGAGGCCAAGTGCCTCTGCCTCTGCAGGAGTGATATCTGCAGCAGAATCAATAATAAAACGAATTGCCATAATAAGGTCCTTTCTTTGTATAAATGACAAAATGAACTCAGTTCAAAATAATATTTGATATTCAAACTATTTGAGATTATAAATAAAAATTGTTGAAATGTCAAGAGTCATGCGATACAATAAAAACATATTCGTGTCAGAAGGAGGACTAAAATATGGAAGGCAATTACCAGGAGTATGTGACATTCGAGATCACAACAAAGGATGGAACAAAAGTGGAGATGGCTGTTGTGGATGAATTCGATTTTGAAAAGGAGCACTATGTGGTAGGTGCGGTGATCGAAGGCGATACCATCAACGATGACGGAAGATATATCTATCGCAGCATCATGAACGGTGATGATTTTACTGTGGAGAAGATTAAGAGGGAGTTCGACTACAGAAGAGTTGCAGAAGCGTACATGCAGATGGCGGATGAAGACGGCGAAGAAGCAGCAGACGAAGAATAAGGACAAATTTTAAGAGCTATTCGATTTTCTTTTTTTCAATCGAATAGCTCTTTTAATGATATTCTAGAAGTTTCACTATATAACCTCTCTTTCTATTATTTTGTTTTTAGCTTAACTATGGACCTCTGCCTTTCATAAGAAATCTCCTCCTTTGTTACGTTTATATTAACTCATTTAGAGATTTTTTGTGTTGGGTTTTGATTGATTAAGCCATTGGACTTTCCTCCTGTTTGAGAAGTTGTCTCTTCTTTTGTTGTCTTTATTGTACATCATGTAATGAGATTTGTCAACATATATTTTGAAAATAATTTTATAAAATTTAAATTGTCTAAATATATACAAATAATTATAAATATATCTGCATTTGAAACAGCGGATAGAGTTGAATCTTGATTTTTGAATACTTTTTTTGAGAATTGCTTTTCAAATATCCGGGAATTTGGTATAGTAAGAGAAGAGTTATGTATGAAATGAATTTGAAAAGCACTATCAATATATTTTACAACTTGTCAGGAGGTAATTATGGATAAGTTAGAGCGTTATTTACTGGAGTATACTGACGGACATCCGGTCTGGCTGGATGATTCCAGGATTATTTTTATCAGCAACCGTGCAGGTTCTCCGCAGATGTGGGAAAAGGATCTGAAAACAGGAGAGGTAAAACAAAGAACTTTCTTTAACAGCAAAGTGGTAAGCATGAAGCCATACAGAGCCGGCAAACAGATTTTATTTACATTGGATACCAATGGAAGTGAAAATGAACAGCCGTTTATCCTCGGATATGATGATGCGGAACCAACTGCATTGATCGAGCGTCCGACGGTTCTTCACAGAATTGCAGGTATGGTGGAAAATGGCACAAAGATGGCGTATATGAGCAATGCCCGCGATAAAAAGTACCACGATATCTGTCTGTTTGATATGAATACAAAGGAAGAGAAGATTATCGTTGAAAATGACAAACATATGTGTATTTCTCCGGGACTTTCTCCGGATGGAAAGAAGATGACATATTATGAAAATGGCGGTTATGCGAATCATCCGATGTGGATGACAGATCTGGAAACAGGTGTAACTGAGCGTATTCCGACAGATGCAAAGATTTCCAGAGAGGAAAATCCGACTTGGAAGAAAGACGGTTCCGGCTTGTTCATGATCACAGACCGCGACCGCGACAGAAACCATGTGGCATATTACGATCTTGCTGCAAAAGAACTGACTTCTGTATATCAGTCTGAATATGAGTGCACATTCGCTGCATTGAGCTACGATGACAAATATCTGGCAGTGACAGAGAATCAGAATGGATATGCAAAGATCGTGATCCTGAATACGAGCGATTTCAGTATTGCAGCAGAACCGAAGCTCCCGAAAGCAGGTATGCGCTCCAGCGGCGGAGACCGTGAGTATCTTGCATGGGCACCGGGAAGCTATTGCCTTGCCTTTGCATTAACAAGCGGTCAGATGCCGTCTCGTCTCTGGATGTATGATATGGAAAAGGATTCCCTGGAGCAGCTGACAGACGGCGGAAGACTTTCCAAAGAAGAACTGGTAGAGGTTCAGCTTTGCAGTTATAAGAGTTTTGACGGACTTGAGGTTCCGTACTGGCTGTATGTTCCGAAGGGAAAGAAAGCAGAAAAGCTTCCGATACTGATCGAGATCCACGGCGGTCCGGAGAGCCAGACTACCTGTCTGTATAATGCTTACCTTCAGTATATTGTCAGCGAAGGAATTGCGGTTGTTGCTCCGAACGTGCGCGGTTCAACAGGTTATGGTAAAGAATATTGCCATATGGACGATATTGAGAAGCGTCTGGATGCAGTGAAGGATATTGAGAGTCTTGTGGGTCATCTGGTAGAGACTGGAATCGCAGATTCGAAGAAGATGATCGTTTCCGGTATCAGTTATGGCGGATTTATGACATTATCCTGCTGTGCAAGACTTCCGAAACTCTGGGCATGTGCAGTTGCGCAGGTTGGTATGTTCAACCTTGTAACATTCCTTGAGAATACATCGGATTACCGTCGTACAGCTCGTGAACCGGAGTATGGTTATCTGGCAAAACACCGCGATATCTTATTTAATGTTTCTCCGGCGGCAAAAGTGGATGATATGGAGACTCCGATCATTATCGCACACGGTGCCAATGACCCGCGTGTACCGGTCACAGAGGCGGAGCAGGCAGTTGCGAAGCTGAAAGACATGGGAGTGGAAGTGGAATACCTTCGTTACGAAGATGAAGGCCACGGTGTTGTGAAGATGCACAACAAGCTGGACTGCTACAAAAAGATCGTTGCATTTATTAAAAAGCATATTTAATAAGAAAATCCCAGGTATCAAGATCGATACCTGGGATAATTTTTTGAATTAAACTTCAGCACCCTTGAAGATGATCTTCTTAACAGAGAGATCGTCTTTGTTTAAGAGTACGATGCTGGCCTCTTTGCCAACCTCTAAGCTGCCGCAGCGATCATCAATCTTGATCTGCTGAGCCGGGTTGTAGGAGGAAGCACGAACAGCGTCTGCAAGCGGGATACCGAATTTTACTGCCTGACGCATGCAGCCCATTAAGGATGTAACGGAGCCGGCAAGAGTCTCCGGATGACCTGCGATTGTCGCACGGTTTCCGTGAACTTCGATCTCCTGACCGCCGAACGGATAAATGCCATCCGGCATGCCTGTTGCTCTTAAAGAGTCGGAGATGATGACCATACGCTCTTTACCGAACATCTTAAATGTGGTGCGTACAACACTGCCGTGAATGTGAACACCGTCACAGATCAGCTCTGCCTTTACATGCGGAGCATCACAAGCTGCACCGATCACGCCCGGTTCACGGTGAAGGAAGGACGGCATACCATTGTAAAGGTGTGTTGCGTGGGAAGCACCTGCAGCATATGCAGCACTTGCAATGTCGTAGTTTGCGATTGTGTGACCGAGAGAAACAGTAATACCATCCTTTGTAGCCTCGCGAACGAATTCGATACCGTTCGGCTCTTCCGGAGCAACTGTTACTAATTTTACACAACCTTCGGAAGCTTCATTGAGACGGCGAAGCATCGCAACGTCCGGTGTATGTAAGAAAGCTTCGTTCTGGGCACCTTTCTTTGCTACGCAAAGGAACGGACCCTCAAGATGAATACCAACAACTTCTGCACCGGTCGGATTGCTCTTTCTGTGTGCAGCAGTTACCTGACATACTTTTGTTAACTGATCCTCTAAAAGAGTCATACCAGTCGGGCAGATATATGTAACGCCCTCGGATAATTCGAAATCTGCGATCTTCTGAAGACCTTCCGCAGATGCATCACTGAAGTCCTCGCCCACAGCACCGTGGAAGTGAACATCAACAAGGCCCGGAATTACATAACAGTCCGCAGCGTCAATGACAACGTCATCACCGCTGTTTTCGGAAATTAACATACCTGCTGTGCAAAGATCGCGCTCGACAAATCCTTTTTCAAGATCAAAAACCTGTCCGCCGATTATTCGCATACTTTAACCCCCGCTTCAACAACTTTGCTTAAGGAAGCTGTATCACCAACAACAACTACGTCCGGATGGAGCTGAAGGATAGATGCCGGGCAATCCGGAGTGATCGGACCACAAATCATCTTATAAAGAGCGTCTGCCTTTGCTTCGCCGGAAGCGATCAGAAGAACGCGGCGAGCAGCCATAATGCAGCCAACACCCATAGTAAGTGCCTGACGCGGAACGTCATCAATTGTCTCGAAGAAACGAGCGTTTGCATCGATTGTGCTCTGTGTAAGATCTACAACATGAGTCTCTTTTGTGAAGAAAGCATCCGGCTCGTTGAAACCGATGTGACCGTTGTTGCCAAGACCGAGGAGCTGAATATCAGCGTAACCGAGGGAAGCAACAAGTGCATCGTAGTTTGCACATTCAGCATCTGCATCCTCTGCAAGACCGTTCGGAACGTTTGTGTTAGCAACATCGATGTCGATGTGTTTGAACAGATTTTCCTGCATGAAGTAACGGTAGCTCTGATCATGTGTGCCTGCAAGGCCTTTGTACTCGTCAAGGTTTACGGATTTTACTTCTTTGAAGCTGATCTCGCCATTGTTGTATTTCTCAATTAATCCCTTGTATGTAGCGATCGGTGTGGAACCTGTAGCAAGGCCAAGTACACAGTTCGGTTTTCTAATAACTTCTGCAGCGATGATGTTTGCAGCACGTTTGCTCATTGCAGCATAATCTGCTTCCATATAAATTCTCATAGCTAAAAATCTCCTTATATTTCGGTGATATAGTATATGTTACATTGCGGCGAACCTGTCAAAAAACAGGTCCGCCTGAAAAAACTATAAAATCAGATCAATTAGTTCAGCTCCGGTAAGCTTGCAACAGCCATGGACTGACCAACACGGCGGAAGTACTCATCCGGTAATCTTAACTCGAACTTGGAAGCAACTTCCGGATATTCGTCGTTGAGAACTTTCTGGCATGTTTCGATTAACAGGTCGCCGCCTTTACCGCTCATTACGCGGCCAAGGAGAAGTGCATAACGGAAACCGTATGTCTCATGGTAGTACGCAAGAGTATGACCAAGGTAGCAGCCGATAGACTCGTAGATCTTAGCAGCACGCGGATCATCCTCAGCCATAAGAGCCTGAACAGCTTTTAATTTCTGTGCCGGAGCAGCAGACTCATCTAATTCGATACCTGCAGCCGGAGCAAGTTTGATGACGCTGTCCTGAGAGAAATACTTAACGCCGCAGCCGATATCGCCGGCCCACTCATCGATCATAGCATCCGGGTTTGCGTCAACCGGAACGAATGCGAGCTCGTTTAACCAGCCTGTGATACGGCCTTCTTCATCGATATAACCAACAGCTTCACTTGTACCCATAGCGATACCGAGAACGTTGTTGTCTTTGATGCTCATAGTGCCTGCAAGAGCAGAAACGTCACCATCGTTAGCAACTGCGAACGGAACATCGCCAAATGTGTCTTTTACGGCACGAATATAAATATCTTTTACTTTCTCATCATAAAGCTCCTTCGGTACAGCAAGGAAAAGAGAAGCTGTCATAGTACGGTTGTTGATGAATATACCTGCAGAAGAGATACCAACTGCATCAACTCTCGGCATATGAGAAGCAGCAGATTTGAAAGCTTCAACGATTCCGTTGTAGTGATAATCCGGATCAGCTGTGATCTTCGGATACCAAACAACTTCTTCAGAGTAAACTGTTTCACCGTCGATAACAGCAGATACTTTACGGTCAGATCCGCCTGCGTCGAAACCGATACGGCAGCCTTCTAAGTTGCCGCCTGCTTTGTACGGAGCATCTTTTGCTTCCGGAACGTTGTCTGTGTAAACAACTTCAAATTCATGCTCATAAATGTTAGCCATGAAATTGTAATCGAATTCACGAGCGCCGCCCTTGCAGTAAACACTGCTGAGGTAGTCGTACATAGCTTTATCGTTGATATAAACTTTGAAACCGCCCTGGAGCCAAAGCATTGTCTTAACGATTCTGTCGATATAGTAGCAGTCTGCTTCTGCCATCTCCGGTGTGCCGTGGATCATGGTGTTCTTAGTAGCCATCTGTCCGTCAGCTCGCTCTACTGCGATGGAAACTGGTTTTGTTGCATTCTCTAAAAAAGCCTGATTGAACTTTAAGAGAGGAGTAAACTCCGGATCCAGTACAGGAATGTTTTTTACTTGTACATCGATACCATAACGATTCATAATAAATATCCTCCTGAAATTTATTAGTATGCGCCTCCCCTAAATACGCACATACTTGTCTAGTGTAAATATTGTACCACGTTATCCATTTTTTGTCACTCGATTCTGACAAAAATGATGATAAATCAACCAGAAACAAAGCTGTAACAGAGACCTTTCGAACATTGATTTTTTGACCGGACTTTGATATAGTTTTAAATAGGTATGAAATATGAAAGCGGAGGTATGGATATGCAGATCGAACTGAAATATGGAGAGGTAAAGGGAATTGTTGAAACCCGCGGAGGCGA
The DNA here is from genome assembly GCA_015057755.1 of Lachnoclostridium sp. The sequence continues at coordinate 2,329 of SVDR01000029.1, read as the reverse complement.
ACTGGTTTCTTTTAATAAAGATGGAAAAGAATATATCTGGAGCGGAGATTCGGCATATTGGACCGGACGTAATCCGAACCTGTTTCCGGTTGTTGGAAACCTGAAAGACGGTAAGATTATGATCAATGGAAATGAATATAAGATGGGCCGCCATGGTTTTGCCAGAAACAGCGAGTTTGCAGTAGCAGAGCAAGGAGACGATTATGTTATTTTTGAACTATGCGAGAATGAAGAGACGAGGAAGGTTTATCCGTTTTCGTTTTCTTTCCAGATTGAACATCATTTGACTGCTAATGGATTTACGACAGAATACCGTGTGAAAAATACGGGAAATGAAGTTCTTCCTTATTGTGTAGGAGCGCATACAGCATTTAATTGTCCGATGAACGAGGGGGAGAAGTTTGAGGATTATGTGCTCGAATTCGAAAAAGAAGAAGACGCGGCTACGATCTTGCTGACAGAAAGAGGCTTATTCCGCAACGGCGATACAGAGCCGATGCTTTCCGGAAAGATTCTTCCTCTGGATCACAGTGTTTATGCGCGTCTGGATACTGTTGTGTTCCGTGGTTTAAATTCCAATAAGGTAAGTTTGAAACATAAGGAAACAGGACACGGTGTTCAGATGGAATTTGAACAGTTCCCGATGATCGCATTCTGGACAAAAGGAGCAGACAAGGCTCCGTATATCTGTCTGGAACCATGGCATGGATGTGCAGGATACGAAAATGAAACGGGAGAATTTCTGGATAAACCGCACGTGATCTGTTTACAGCCGGGTGAAGTAAAGAGCCTGAAATATACGGTTGAAGTTCTGTCCGGAGTGAAGCGATCCGTTTAATGATGCGGATGTAAATAATTATAGATACGAAAAAGAGGGACGAATGAAATGAAAAATATTCCTTTGTCAGTAAAACGTTATTTGTTTTTACTGAATGGTGTTCTGCTTTTGCTTCTATTAGGAGTCGGTTATGCGTGGTCGATCTTTGTTGGTCCGCTGGAAGCATGGTTCGGCTGGAGTCGTACGCAGACATCTTTGGCGTTTACTTTGAACATTATTTTCTTTGCAGTAGGTGTAATCTTTTGCGGAATCCTTTCCAAGACGTTCCATTATGAACGAATTGCCCAGCTGGCAGGTTTGATGCTGGCGGGCGGTTTCTTACTGACTACACAGGTTAAGGAAATCTGGCAGTTATATCTGACATACAGCGTGATCTGTGGAACCAGTGTGGGTATGTGTTATTCTGCAATTGTATCAACACTGCCGTTGTGGTTCCGTGATAAATCGGGATTTGCGACCGGAATTTTGATCATGGGTTATGCGCTTTCTACAACGCTGTTAGGCCCTGTTTGTCAGAAACTTTTAAGTGGATTAGGATGGCAGACAACATTCTTTATTCTTGGTGTTGTTGATCTTGTGGTAATTGTACTGGGAGGATTTTTCATTCGTATGCCTAAGGCGAAAGAATTTGAAAAACTTCCGGCTCCGACATTTGCGTCTGCAGTTTCCGAATACAATGCAACGACGAAAGAAATGCTGAAAAGCCCGACATTTTATTTTATATTCATTTATATTGTAACATTGGGAAGCGTTGGTCTCGCAGTCATCAACCACATTTCCCCATTATTGACCGGTGAACTTGGCATGACAGCAGCAACTGCAGCAATGGTTGTCAGCATTGGTTCTCTGTTCAATGGATTTGGACGTTTGGCTACCGGTGTGATCTTTGATAAGATCGGTGGCGTGGCAACAACTAGATTTTTATCTACAACGAATATCGTGGTTGTTGCGCTCATGTATCTGGCGTATCGAAATCAGTTCCTGCCGGCCCTGATTGTCTTAGTGTGCGTGTCCTTGTTTTTATTTGGAGGAAACTCATCTACGATCCCGAGTGTTACACGCGGACTGTATGGCAATGAGCATTTTGCATCAAACTATTCGGTGATCATGCTGAACTCCGTTTTTTCTCCGATTCCGGCGAGCATCGTCGGTGTGCTTCAGGAGCGTACCGGAACCTATGAATATATGTTTTATCTGCTTGCGTTCTGTGCAGTGAGTGCAGTCATCTGTGCGTGGAGTGCAAGAGAGAACAAATAATATTATTATATGAAGAAAAGCCTTCGATACCTGTTGGTTACAACGGGAAGTCGAAGGCTTTTTGGGTTATATTGTAATTATGCACAAAGGAGGGGCGTGGTTTCGAGGAATTGCATATGCATTTAAAACAATTCAAAAAACTTTGCAAAAAAGGTGTTGACTTTTGTTGGAGGTAGTGCTAAGATATGCCTTGTCATTGAGCGAGCATCAATGACGTGAACATCAAACAGAGCG
>SVDR01000028.1 GCA_015057755.1 Lachnoclostridium sp. | reverse complement strand
CTTCCACTTGTCTTTCCTGTGTCGCATTGCAAATTGTATTTAAAACATTTATATCATAACTCGTTCTTGAAATTTTTTCAACTAATTCTTGAAATTTATTGTAATTAAATGTCGTCTGAGCCACCAGACACAGTTGTACGTCCGGAGAAATCGCCAGTTTTTCGAATTCTTCATAAGAATTGATGACTTTTGTTTTATCATCGCCCCATCCCTTGATTCCCTGAACCTCCGGATGATTCGCATCACCGACAATAATGACCTGACGGCCGGCTGCACTCTGCTCTGCCACGATATTGTGGATCTTCTTAACGAACGGACAAGTCGCATCTACGATCTCCACTCCGTTTCCTTCCAGAATATCATAGATTTCTTTTCCCACACCATGGGAACGGATCACAACAACGCCCTCTTTCAGCGCCGCCAGCTCCTCCTTTGAATCAATGACTCCAACGCCCTTTTCACTCAGATCTCTGACCACTTCCTCATTGTGAATGATCGGACCGTAAGTAAATATCGCTTTCTTTCCGCTCGCAATCTGCTCGTAGACCTTGTCTACCGCCCGCTTGACTCCGAAGCAGAAACCGGCTGTTTTCGCAACGATCACTTCCATACTGCTCCTCCTTAAACGGCTGCCTTTTTATCGTCGATCATCTTCATGATCGCCTCGATCACTTCTTCCAGATTCATATCGGAAGTATCCAGATAAGTCGCATCCGGAGCCTGTACCAACGGAGAATTCTCGCGGTTCATATCCTGATAATCTCTGGCGATGATATCCTGCTCAATCTCTTCCAGTGTCTTGGTTCCGCCTTTTTCTAAAAGCTCTTTGTGGCGTCTTCTCGCACGCTCCAGAGAGCTTGCAGTCAGATAAATCTTCACATCGGCGTTCGGAAGCACCCACATTCCGATGTCTCTGCCGTCCATAACAACGTCAGTAGTTTTTGCAATCTCCTGCTGGAGCGCAACCATCTTCTCTCTGACTTCCTTGATCTTGGAAATCGTAGAAGTTGCCATTCCCACTTCCTCGGTACGGATCAGACCAGAGACATTTTCTCCGTTCAGAAATACCTGCTGAACACCGTCCTCGTAAGCAAGAGAAATCTCAATTTCATCTAATTTGGAGCAGATCGTCTCTACATCGTTGGAATCAATTCCTTTTCTGATAAAATACAGGGACATGGCACGGTACATCGCACCAGTATCCACGTAAATAAATCCCTGATTCTTTGCCACTGCCTTTGCCACAGTGCTCTTTCCGGCTCCTGCCGGGCCGTCAATTGCCACGTTAAAAGACATGTTTTCCTCCTCGTATTATACTTCCGTATTCGGAAAATTATTCACAAATGTTACTGACAGTTTCTTCCCGCCAGCATTCCGGTGGACCATGCGATCTGTAAATTAAATCCGCCGGTCACAGCATCCAGATCCAGCACTTCGCCTGCGAAATACAGACCGGAAACCTTTTTGGACTCCATTGTGGACGGATTGACTTCTTTAACAGAAACACCGCCCTGAGTCACAATGGCCTCACTAAAACCACGGAGTCCTGTCAGTGTCACACGGAACGCCTTCGTAATAGAAAGAAGTCGCTCACGCTCTACTGCGGTCACTTCATTGACCTGTTTCTCCGGATTGATTCCGCTTCGCGCAATGATCACCGGAATCATCTTCGCCGGATACAGCTGATTCAGCGCGTTTTTGAACTGCTTATTCTTTGCCTCATCAAAATCTCTCAGGATTCTGGCATCTAACTGCTCTCTGGAGAGAGCCGGTTTCAGATCAATGTCCATCACAAGCGGATTCTTCTTCAGCGCCTTTGCCGCATAACTGCTGGCACTCAAAACTACAGGACCGCTCACGCCAAAGTGTGTGAACAGCATCTCACCAAATTCTTTCCAAAGCACTTTCTTTCCATTGTATACGGTTACTGCAATATTGCGCAGAGAAAGTCCCTGTAATGCACGGACATCTTCCTCCGCACAGATAAACGGAACCAGAGCCGGAGAAAGTTCTGTTACCGTATGTCCGGCTGCTTTCGCAAATTCATAACCATCACCCGTAGAACCGGTCGTCTGGTAAGAAAAACCGCCGGTCGCGATCACGACGGAATCTGCTGCAACTTTGCGTCTGCTCTTCTCCAGCACAACGCCTTTGCACACACCATCTTCTACTATCAGCTCTTTTACAGGCTCATTGAGACGAATTTCCACGCCGAGACTCTTCATCTTTCTTTCCAGCGCAAAAATCACATCCGAAGCCTTGTCGGACACCGGAAACACACGGTTTCCACGCTCGGTCTTCAATCGACAGCCGCTGTCCTCCATCATGTCCATCATATCAAAGTTCGTAAAACCATAAATAGCGCTGTACAAAAACTTTCCGTTGGTCACAACATTTCCGAACAGTTCTTCCGTATCACAGGCATTGGTAACGTTGCAGCGTCCCTTACCGGTAATATAGATCTTTTTGCCAAGCTTTTCATTTTTTTCATAAAGCGTTACAGAATGACCGGACTGGGCTGCACCGATTGCAGCTGCCATTCCGGCCGCTCCGCCGCCGATCACTACGACTTTTCCCATATTATTTCTTCGCTTTTTCCACTTCTTTTATTTTCTCTTCCAGTGCTTTTACAACTGTTTTCAGAACCTTCACACGTGCATAATATTTGGAATTTCCTTCCACAATGATCCACGGTGCCTGCTCCGTATTGGTACGCTCGATCATTTCATTGACCGCTTCCTCATACTGATCCCATTTTTCACGGTTTCTCCAGTCCTCATCCGTGATCTTCCACTGCTTTTCAGGATTCTGCATACGGTCGTTGAAACGTCTCTCCTGCTCGTCCTTATCAATATCGATCCAGAATTTCAGAACTACCGCACCATGATGGATCAGATGGGCTTCAAATTCATTGATCTCACGGTATGCTCTTCTCCAGTCATCTTCCGTACAGAATCCCTCGATCCTCTCAACCATCACACGACCATACCAGGTTCTGTCGTAAATCGCAATATGTCCGTCCTTCGGAACATTGTTCCAGAATCTCCATAAATAATGATGTACTTTTTCCACATCATTCGGAGCCGGTGTCGGACATACTTTATATCCGCGCGGGTCCAGATGGCTGGTAAGACGCTTGATCGCGCCGCCCTTTCCGGCTGCATCCCAGCCTTCAAAACAGAGCACTACAGGGATTCTCAGACGATACAGTTCGCTGTGGAGTTTTTCCACTTTCTTCTGAAGCTTATCAAGCTTCTCTTTATATTCATCCCGGCTCAGGCTCTTTGTCAGATCCACTCTTGACAAAACGCCTCTCTTATAACGGTCCGCAGGAATCGGAGCATCATATACGCCAGGTGTCTTTCCTTTTTTCTTCGCCGCCAGAGCTGCTTCCAGGCGGTCAGTCACTACCTCGATAATCTCAAGGGCACATTTATCCTTCTTATCTGCATCAATAATGAGCCACGGGGACTCTTTTGTATGGGTACGGGAGATCATCTTTTTGCTGATATCCTCGTACCGGTCATACTGGGCATTTCTGTCCCAGTCTTCCTTTCTCACGCGCCATGCAGTCTCTTTAGAGCCCACCAGCTTCTCGAAACGCTTTCTCTGCTCTTTTTCTGTGATTGAAAGGAATAATTTAATCAAAACAACGCCGCTGTCCACCAGCTGCTGCTCAAACGCACAAATGTCATCGTATGCATCTGCCAGTTCACATTCTTTCGTCAAGCCGTCAAAATAATCACGCTGAACATGGCGGTACCAGCTTGTATCAAAAATCGTAATTCTTCCATTTGCCGGAGCTTTCTTCGCAAATCTCCAGAGGAACGGATGCATGATATCACTCTCGTCATCTTTATCCGCGGTATATACATCAAATCCACGCGGATCCATGAACTGAATCAGACGGTTGATCTGAAGTCCCTTGCCAGCAGCTTCGAAGCCGTCAAAGGTAATGAGTACCGGAATTTTTGCTTCTCTGGCCTGTCTCTCCAACAGACCCAGTTTCGCACCGGCTTTCTCAATCTTCTCTTTCAATTCCTTTTTTTCAAGGTCTTTCTTCTTATCTTCTGACATAACAGGGGCCTCCATTCTCAGGTTTTTATATGCACCCGGCCGGCACTCAAAAAGTGCCGGCCAAATGCGTTTTTATTCACTATGCAAATGTCTTTGCTACCTTAGGCATTACTTCGCTGATCTTAATGTTCTGCGGACATACCTGCTCACAGCGGTGACATGCGCGGCATGCATCTGCTTTTGTCTCCATTGCCTCGTACTCTGCCTTACCGGCTGCCATACCGTGGCTTGCGCTCTTATTGTAAGCGGCAAAAATGCCCGGAATGTTCAGACCAAACGGACACGGCATACAGTACTCACACTTTGTACAGTCAACTAAAGAAGCTCTGTCAAAGATCTCTTTTGCTTTCGCGTAGATCGCTCTTTCTTCCTCTGTTACCATACCGATGCTGCTTCTGGAAGCGTACTCCAGGTTCTGCTCCACCTGCTCCGGCTCTGTCATACCGCTTAAAAGAAGGCTGACTTCTTCCTGATCCCATAACCAGTCAAGAGCATACTCAACATGCGGTTTGTTCTCCGGGAATGCTGCTGCCACGTGCGGAGCCAGATTTGCAAGCTTGCCGCCGAGGAGCGGTTCCATGATCACAACACCAAGACCCTTGGAAGCTGCATACTGTAAGCCCTCAGTGCCTGCCTGGTGATGTGTGTTGATGTAGTTGTACTGGATCTGACAGAAATCCCAGCCGTCATAGCAGTCGATAATCTCTTTGAATGTGTCAAGGTCGTCGTGGAAGGAGAAACCGATAAAACGAACTTTACCGGAAGCTTTCGCCTCTGCCATCTTCTGAACAAGACCGTACGGTTTTACCTTCTGCTCAAAACGCTCACGGTTTAAAGCATGAAGAAGATAGAAGTCAAAATGGTCAGTGCCACACTTTGCAAGCTGCTCATCTAAGAGCTCATCAAAATGTTCTGCAGAAGAAACTACGTTCATCGGCATCTTGTCAGCGAGATATACTTTCTCTCTGTAACCGTCCTGTAATGCCTTGCCAACTACGAGCTCACTTGTACCCTGGTGATACGGATACGCGGTATCCACATAGTTCACGCCATTGTCGATCGCATGGCGGATCATCGCGATCGCCTTCTCTTCGTTGATCGTCTTATCCTCATTGATCGGAAGACGCATACATCCGAAGCCAAGAGCGGACACTTCAACACCAGTATTACCCATTTTTCTGTACTGCATAAACTTTCCTCCATATAACTTTAAGAAAATCATTTTCCGGAGCTTCGGTACTTCGTTCTCATACTACCTTTTTCTTCCGGATTACGTCTATTTTATTATACCAATTTACGGAATAGTTTGCAACAATTGTTCTGCCAGGGACTTAAATTCGACAGCCAGATCAGGAATCTCACTTCGGAAAATTCTTCCGGAAAATGCCTCCACAGGAAGCGGAATAAATTTCGTCTCTTCCGGGCAGATCGGCCGATACAGAGGGTCTGCGATCATGATCTTCACATCCACCAACGCTTCCTCAATCTCTTCCTCATCCATGGTCACCCGGTCTTTTTCACGAAGAATACGATCCTCGCACTCGGTCGCACAGAGAACTTTTACACCGACACCGAGCTCCGTTTCAATGGCATTTGCCAGAGCCAGAGAAGTAATTCCCTCTCCTACTACGGCGATTTCTCCGTCCGGAAGATTGCTCCAGTTGGTTACGGTTCCTTCACAGCCGCCAGCCGCCCTGTGCAGCAGTTCCGCTAATTTCTCTGAAGCTTTCTCTCCATATGGAAGACCGATCACATACGGTGTGCCAAACATCTCTTTCAGCGCTTTCGCAACTCCCAGACCGGTCGCAGATACAACCAGATTCACATGAGCTTTTCCCGCCTGAGAAAGTTCCTCCGGCGTACTTCCCATGGCCCATTTTGAAATCACTTCAAAGCCTGCTTTTTCCAGGAATTGTGCAATGGAGTGATCGCAACCGTTCACGCTGAAATCCAGCGGAGTCAGGCCAAGGATATTGGCCGATAGTCTTTCTGTCCTTTCAACATTTCTGTCCACGAACCGTCTCGCATATCCCTCCAGCGCCATAGAAGCACCGTGAACGTAAGTATTCATTCCCGTCGTCGGAAAACCAAATGTAGGAATCCCTGTCCTCTGTTCAATCAGGTACGCCACTGACTCGTAGTCAAATCCCGTCATGGCAGGGATCGGAGTTCCTGCGATCGCAATAAATCTCGGCTGAAGATCCTCTGCAGCATCCGCAATATCGTTGATGAGCTTTTCATCGTCACCCATGATCGCTTCCATCTCCGAGAGGCCGGAAATGTAGACCATACTGTCCATATCATACCATCGCGGTTCATCATGGGTCGTATAAGTAGAATTGCAGCCGGATGCATCATGCATGACTGTCATACCGCCAAGTTCGAACAGAGCCGAACATACGCCGAACACGTCGGCAGAATATGTGGAAATAATTCTTGCTATCTGTCTCATATGCAGCCCTCACATCCCATTCCTTTGATCTGAATCAAGGAACGCATATCTTTTTCTTCTAAAAATGCCTCCCGCATATACGCGAGTGTCTGCAGCACAGCATGGTATCCGTGCATTCCGCCTCCCTCAACCACATTGACAAAATGATTGGTGTTTGCAAAATACGCCGCTTTCTGACCGATCGCCAGTGTTTTTGTCGGCTCCTTTGAGGCCATAAACCGCATTTTTGCATGCACAGTCGGATGAAGCATCAAGTTCGGAAATGCCTGCTGCAGGTATAAATAATCATTTTTTTCTTCTCCGGAGATTGCATCCAGATATACTTTTTTCACATTAAATCCGGCATCCAGCAGCATACGCGCCAAACCGAGCGGTCTCGGACAAAATGCAAAATCAATCGCAATCTCTGTGTTTCCGATCAATTCTTTCGTCTCTCTTAACGCTTTATCGCACTCTTCCCGTTTACCGCTGAAATCCGGAGCCGGTCTTCCAAGGGCTTCTGCCAATGTCTGATAACCGCGGTCGATCTCATCATAATTGAAACTGAACGGAAGATAAAAATGTCTGCCGCCGAGACGTTCTTCCAGCATCTTTCCTCCGGCAACCGCTGCTGCGTTATAAGAAATATAAAATTCACTCTCTGCCATCTCCTGGTATTCCTCATAAGTCTTACAGGATGTAATCTCATGGATCTTAAAATTCTGTTCTTTTAAATACCGGTAAAGCTCACTATTCTCGTCTGTCGGCAGATCATTGCCGATGATTGCAACTGTATTTCCCTTTTTTTCGCGTTCTTTCAACAGCATGTACAGACGGCTTCGCATCAGCTGATCCGGCGTCAATCCACTCTTTCGCATGATCGGGTTCATATAACAGTCCGTAAAATCAATATCCGGAAACCGACTGCGCAGCTCGCGGTAGATCATATCCAGATCACACCCTGCGAAGTGATGAATACAGCTTGTATACACCAGAACTGCCGGAGGACGTTTCGGCAGTTTCTCAATAATGTCGCTGACACCCTCAATGACCAGTTCTTCCATATCTCCATCTAGCAGGTTATGCTCACGGACTGCTACCGTCGAAAAACGATGCTCCGCATGAAGTTCCGCAGCAGTCAGAACCACACCGCGAAGGCATCCGGCTGCACATACAAAAATCTCATGCGCTTCCGGGATCAGCATTCCTGTATGTACGATATTCCATGTGCCTCTGGCCGGTGTCGCATATTCCAGACCGGATACAAACGGAGACGGAAAGTGTGCATCGCGAATCGCAACTTCAGCGCCTTTTGGATCGATTTCTCTGCCAACTCGTTTTAACATGCATTCCCCCCACAAATCTTCAGTAATGTCTTCGCAAGTTCTCTGTACTCCTGTGCCATCTCACTGTCCGGAAATGCCTCGATCACGGTCTTCTTCATCTCCTCTGCCTCCTGAACCATCTCGCTGCGGCTTAAAGATGCGATCACTTCAGAGTGGATGTCTTCCGCCAGTTCCGCAACCTTGGCATCCTCATTCTTTACATTTCTGCGGTTCAAGATCACGCCGCCGAGCTCCGCGTAGCCGCGACCTTTGAATCCGTCAACTGCCATTGCGATATTGGCAGCCGCATGGATCGCCATATTCTCTCCGGATGTAATGATAAACACTTTGTCCGCATATCCGCCGCGCATCGGCATAGAAAAACCTCCGCACACAACATCGCCGAGAACATCATAAAATACGACGTCCGGCTTATAGGTTTCGTAAGCACCCTTCTCAGCCAGCTTTTCCAGAGCTGCAATAATTCCTCTTCCTGCACATCCAAGTCCCGGCGTCGGACCTCCGGCCTCCACACAAATCACTCCGCCGTAACCTTCTGTGACCATATCCTCCAATGTAAACGCATTCTTTCTGGTGCGAACCAGATCCAGAACGGTTTCTACCTTCTCTTTTCCGTGAAGATTAACCGTAGAGTCCGCCTTTGGGTCACATCCGATCTGCATCACCTTATATCCCATGTCACTAAGAGCTGCGGACAAATTGGAAACCGTTGTGGATTTACCAATACCGCCTTTTCCGTATACTGCAATTTTAATCATTTGTGCTTCCTCACATTCGTTTATTTTTTCCCTGCGTTAGAGTATGCCACTTTGGAGCTGACACCGGAAAGTTTTCCAATTTTTCCGGATAATGCACTGATTGCATCCTGTGGCGCATCTAAAGCAATACTGATAATATTAATTCCTTTTTTCCTGTATGGAATTCCCATTCTTCCAATTACATAATCTCCGTACTGATGCAGCAACTCATTCATCGCCTGCACAGATTCCGGATCTTCCACTATGATGCTCATAACCGCTACTCTTGTTTCCATCGTTTTCCTCCCATAATAAAAATAAAAAGCTGTATCTCAAAAGACACAGCTTCCATCATGAACCTATTTCAAGCGGTCACGATCCAGACAGATCGCGACTTTCCATATTTCTTTCATGTAACCCGGTCTTCCATCTCAATGTAATATTTTGATGTGAGAATAGTTACTATTATTATAACATTCATTAAATATTAGTCAATACATTCTTTGGAAAGATTTACATGATTTGGTAATGGTTTACTCTCTAAATGTAATCGCTCCAGTCTCCCAGTCCATAGCATCAATAACTGCCAAAGACTCCAACTGATATCCCATATTGCGAATCACACGGCCGCCCGTCTGAAATCCTTTCTCGATAGCAATACCGATTCCTTCCACATGGGCACCGGCCACCTGAACGATATGAATCAGTCCCTGCAATGCACAGCCATTCGCCAGGAAATCATCGATAATCAAAATATGCTCTCCTTCAGAAATAAACTTCTTGGAAACGATCACCGTATTTTTATTCTTATGTGTAAATGACTCCACCTCAGCGGTATACATTTCTCCATCCAGATTTACACTTTTCGCCTTCTTCGCAAATACAACCGGGACACCAAAATACTGGGCTGCGATGCATGCAATTGCGATACCGGATGCCTCAATGGTAAGAATCTTATCGATCTGCTTTCCTTCGAAACGCTTCTTCCACTCTTTTCCCATTTCATTAAACAGTTCCATATCCATCTGATGATTCAAGAAACTGTCAACTTTTAAGATATTGCCCTGCTTTACTATACCGTCTCTTAAGATTCTTTCCTGTAATGCGTTCATTGTTTATCCTCTTTTCTTGCGTATTTTTAATTTTTTGTCTTCAAATGTCTTCAAAAAATTTCCAGCTCTTTAAAGGGAAAAATGGCTGAAATTCCTCATAAAATAAGGATTCCAGCCACCTTCCAACACCTCGGAGCAACGAGACTCGAACTCGCGACCTCTCGCCCCCCAGACGAGCGCGCTACCAACTGCGCCATACCCCGTAAATATCATTATTATAACAGACCTGCTGACAACTGACAACCACATTCTTTTCCGTTTCAAAGTCGCCAATTAACCTTGCATATTATCAATATATGCAATTCCAGCGAGAATATTATAAGGGCGATATCATATTTCTATGATACCGCCCCATCTTATTAATCTACAGTATTATTCGCAGCTGCAAGAGTTACAACTGTTTTCCATGGTCGCCTCTGCCTCCAGGGAAGTTGCTGCGCAGTTGCACAGGTTCCAGGAATTGCAGCGATTGCAGCAGCAGCGATTCCAACGATTCCAGTTTCCGCAACCATCGCCATTCCAGTTAGACCATGCACCACAGCCATACCAGTTGCTGCAGCCGTTCCAGCCGCAACGATTTCCGTTGTTCCAGTTGTTATTATATCCACTACGATTTCTATTACATGCCATATGATAAGTCTCCTTTAAATTGGTTTGTACTATATCATATGGGACTTCCTGAAATGTGTGCATGCAAGTCCGGCAGATTCTTTAATCGCCTAATACATTTCGAATGCGTGCAGGACTTCTGTAGTTCCAGGAAGAGATTTTGATTCCTGTCTTTGCATTGGATGCATGACACACCTGACCGTTACCGATATAAATCGCCACATGGTTAATGGTTCCGCCGCTTCCTGCGTAGAAGATCAGATCGCCCGGTCTCATTTCCGCTGAGGAAATACCACGACCGCAGTTTGCCTGTTCTCTGGATGTTCTCGGCAGGGATACTCCAAACTTAGCAAGGATCTGCTGTGCAAATCCGGAGCAGTCAATGCCGCCTGTCAGGCTGTTTCCGCCGTAAACATACGGATATCCAACGTACTGTACTGCCGTGTTGGCAATATTGGCACGAGTGGAGGATACGCTTCCTGCGCTGGAGCCGGCCGGGGCCGAAGTTGCAGGCTTGCTGGAAGAGCTGTTTCCGGAAGAACTTCCGCCTGAGGAACCTGTAGACGGCTTACTGGAGGAATTTCCTGTGCTTGCCGGCTTCGTTGTCTTTGGTTTTTCCGGTTCTACCACGATCGGAGTATACTTGATGGCCTCATTCAGACCATATTTTACATCCACATAATCACTGGAGATAAACGCAGTCGTATCATCCAGCTCAATCTCTACCCAACCGTCCTGCTGGCTGACTACATGGAATCGTTCGTTTGCTGCGATCTGGGTCCAGATTGTAGAATTTGTATTCGGTTCCGAACGAACATTGACACCGTCTGTGTTTGCAATCGCGATCAAATGGGATACCTGCATCGCTTTGTCTTTCGCCTGCTGACCGGTCAGGATGTATTCTCCCATGACATAACCGGTCACTTTACCGGAACGGATTTTGTACCAGCCATTATCAGTCTTGCTTAAAATATCACAACCTGCATTACTCTCTAATTTACCGATGATCTTGCCTGTTGTTTCACTTGGATTATCACGGATATTTAAATAAGTGGAAACATTTGACACACCAAGATTGTCATAGAGACTCAGCACAGTCGTTCTCATGTCCTGTTTGTGTGCTTCATCCAGTGCCATCCGGATTTCCACATAATCTGCTGAAATATAGCCATCTTCGATCTGGATCCAGCCGTCTTCCTCGCCTCTTACCAGATAGCGCTCACCTTTTAACACCTGACCAACGATTTCCCCATCCTGGCTGGCCTCCGAACGGACATTCAGTTTATCAGCCTGAACAACCGCTCTCTCTGCGACGTACTCTGCAGCCATCTCTCTGGCTTTATCGCCTGTATGTATGTACTGGGCACTGACATATCCGGTCACGCCGCCGGAAGAAATCTTGTACCAGCCCTCATTGGAAGTTTCTACAATCTCACAGGCTGCACCACGGTACAGCTTTCCGATCACTTCGCCAAAGCTTTCCGGAGTTTTTCTTACGTTCAGATATCCGGACACTTCTGCGATTCCAAGATTCGCATAACCGTCTAAAATACCCTGAACTTTCGCCTCCTGCTCTGCTGCTTCGATCTCTTCCGCAGAAAGTGTGGTTTCCAGTACGATGGAGATCGGCTCTGCAACCGTTTCCGGCGCCGGTGTTGTTTCCAGCGCTGCTGAAACCGTCTCGATCTTCATCCTGGCTGCACCGTCATTCATCCGGTTTCCAACCATCCCGCCAACGATCGCTACTGCTGCGACAACCGCAGCTGCAACACCTGCGATCAGGACAATCTTTGAGGAGCTTCTCTCCTTCTTTTGTCTTCTATATGTTTTCTTTTCTTCTGCCATCTATATTTTCATCTCCCGGTCTTCATCGACATGATTTGTTACAAAAGTGTTACAAACAACCTCATTTCATTCTATCAAACTACGTAGTACATGTCAAATTATTTCCCCAGGCTAATTCAAATATTTTTGTGACAACTTTCTTAATTTTTTCATTTTCCAAATTTTACCAGTTTACGATACGGTCCACGATCTCCTGCTGCTCGGTACTGGTCCTGCGAAGATAGATTCTGGTTGTCTCGATACTTTCATGCCCCATCAGGTCTGCTAACAGTGCTATATCATTAAACCGTTCCAGAAAACTCTTTGCATACCGATGACGAAAAGAATGAGGATAGACCACTGCCGGATCCAGTTCATACCGCTTCGCCAGCACCTTCAACTGGCCTGCGATTCCCCTGGTTGTTATTTTTTTGCCCTGACGATTCAAAAAGAGGAAGCCGCTTTCCTGACCGCGTTCCCTTAGCCAGGCAAGTGCTTCCTCTCGCAATGCCTTCGGTATATAGATCCTTCGAAGCTTACCGCCTTTCGAATACAGATCCACATATCCAATCTTTACATGTTCTGCTTTAAACTGGACCAGTTCGCTGACCCGGACGCCTGTGGCAGCCATAAAGCGTACCACAAAATACCAGAATGTATCCCCGTCCTCTTTCAGACAATTCCTCAAATACAGATAGTCCGCTTCGCTGATCACATTCTCCAGAAATGCCTTCTGCTGCACTTTTACAAACTGCAGAGTCCATTCAGGCTTTCCAATGCTGTCCAGATAACAGTTGAGGGCACGAATTCTAAGGTTTACGGTCTTTGGCTTGTAGGACTCCACAAGCCACATCTTATGGGCCCGGAGATTCCGTTTGTTCACAACATCAAATTGTGTGAAGTACTGCCTGACTGCAAATGTGTAGGAGATAATTGTATTCTCCGACAGATTCGTGTTTCTCAAATACATTTCAAACATCTCATACTTGTCCATTTTCATATTGAAAGACCTCCTTCCAATATGATTGTAACAAGTCTGTTTGAAAATAACTTCTACATTTTTCTTAATTTTGAATCACTTAATGATTAGTCTTGCTTGCCAAGTGTCTGGAAATGTTCCATGTTGCCGTAGAGTTTCAGAATTCTGCCAAACTCTTCTTCATCGTAGAATGAGCAGGCGTTGTTTCCGTACATCTTTGCAACTTCGATCATAAATCTTGCTGCGCCTTCCATATCCTCCAAATGAGAAGCGCCTGTTGCACAGCCTGCTACTGCTGTCTCTGTTGTGATCGCAACACCGACTACCGGAGCCTTGGTTGCTGTTGCCGGCTGAAGGATGCTGTTCAGATGATAGAGACCGTTGCCGTACGGTGTGATATCCTGCTGGCTCAGCGCAAATACCACCGGAAGTTTGCCGGTTGTGGACTGCATTACATCAAGGATGTCCTCACTCACGCGGAGAATGTAACCTTCTTTTACTGTCGGAGAGATTGCAAATCCACGGTGGTTGATGATGCGGTTGCCTTTTGTTGTATCAACAACTAATACTGCATCTAATTCCGGAGTCACTTCTTCTTTGTTTACCTGCCATGTCTCCACCGGAGAGTTCATGAACGGGACCGGCTCATGCGGAGTTGTCGGAGCATTCGGACAAACGTGTGTGGATACAAATACGTCTCCCTCAAGAAAATCACCTTTTTTCTGCATGTCCAGAAGTTTGGCTGCAATTGCAAGTGCTGTGATCGCACCGTCACCGTCAGATACGAAACCGAGCTGTTCCGGTCTTGCGCCAAGTCCGCCAAGACGGCCTAAAATACCAATGGTCTTCGCTGTACCGCCATTTGTCTTGCCGTTTTTACCCGGGATCATAATTCTTACCATATCGGTATGGCCCTTCGGTCCTACCAACGGATAGGTTTCAACCTTGCAGTCCGGAACAATGGAACGAAGATAATCCACTACCTGTGCACCGGATGCACTTGCGCTGTCAAGAATGTCAAAAAGTTCAATAAACTGTTTGTAAAGCATAATCAGTTTCCCTCCTGCGTTTCAGGCCGCCGCCAATAAATTCGTTCTATTCCTTCAAAAATCCGGCTTCCTGATAGTACATTTTTGCACCTTCGTGAAGCGGGATCGGAAGATCATTACACAAAAATTCTTTCTCCTGCATCGCTGCCATGAATTTGTGACCACCGGTATAAACCGGTCCATTTAGATCAAGCGCTCTGGCAATTTCATAAGCAAGATCCTCGTCCATGTCCGCATTTGCACACAACAGTACTTTCATGCCAAAGGTCGCAACATCTTCCTCCTGACCATGGTACGTTTCTGCCGGAATGACTGCTTTAAAATACCGCTCATCCGTCTTCAGGATCTGCTCCAGTTCTCCCTCGGTATATCCCAATACGGTCGTCTCGTACTCAGCTGCCAGCGCTTCATGGGCACGATATGGAACGGTTGAAAATGCATGGACTGCGTCTGCCGTTTCCCGTTTGATATGCTCCACGCTGTTTGTCAGACTGTCAGAATATATTTCGGTATTTTCCGGATCAATTCCCGTGACCTCAAATACCATGTCCGAGGCCAGCTCAGTCGCAGATGCAATCGGCCCGGATGAAATAATCTTTCCTTTGAGCTGGTTCACCTGCGTCATTTCTGTCTTATGCAGCGTCATCCATCCGGAAACTTCCTGGTAGCATGCACCCAGAACCCGCAAGTTTTCCAGCGGCTCTCCGTCAAATCCGTACACGCCATGAACCGCATCATAAGCCACATCTCCGGAAATCATAGCCAGGTCCAGATTACCCTCAGAAAGATTGGTCGCATTGATCGCGGAACCTTTCGTCGTTTCCACTGCCGCATGAATGCCCGGAACGGTGTTATTGATCACGCCTGCGATTGCAATGCCTGCCATGTGAATCTGCGAGTTCTCTTCTCCGGTTCCCAGCGAAAGTGTGCCTGCCTCGTATGCAAGTTCCGTTTTCTGCCCCGCAGCCGGATTTTCAGTCTGAGCACACCCGGAAAGGCTCGCGGTCACAAAAGCTGCTGCCAACACCAAAGCTGCTAATTTTCTATTTTGTTTTCGAAGCTTCAAACCTCTCAGTTTCAAATATCTGTCCTCGTTTCATTTGCAAAATAAAACACGGATATGTCATTGCAAACAAATCCATCATTATTATATAATATCTTTAACATGACTTGCAACCTTTTTACGCGAAAAAGCCATCCTGACGGAGGGATTATGAGAAGAGACTGGAATGGAAAACCGTACTATTCACTCGATTATTATCTGAAAGAAACATTTGGAACAAAGGTATATAAACTGGCATTAGATGGCGGCATGACTTGCCCGAACAGAGACGGAACCATCGGTACCGGCGGCTGTATATTCTGCAGCGAGGGAGGTTCCGGAGATTTTGCTGAAAAACGTGATATTTCCGTGCGCGCACAGGTGGACGCAGCCAAACTGCGTGTTGCCCGCAAGATGAAACCGGCCGATTCGCAGGATGGTCCATACATCGCCTATTTCCAGTCCTACACCAACACCTATGCACCGCTTCCATATTTGGAATCCCTCTTTACTGAGGCAATCTCTCTTCCTGAGATCTGTGCCCTTTCCATCGGCACAAGACCAGACTGCCTTCCGGATGAGACCATCGAGCTTCTGGCTCGCCTCAATCAGCCAAAACCGGTCTGGGTCGAACTGGGTCTGCAGACAATTCATGAAAAAACAGCGGAATTTATCCGCCGTGGCTATCAACTGCCTGTATTCGAAGATGCTTACCGCCGTCTGAAGGCTGCAGGACTGACCGTCATCGTTCATGTGATTCTTGGACTTCCGGGTGAAACGAAAGAAGAAATTCTGGAAACGATCCGCTATCTGGCAGACCTTCACATCGACGGAATCAAATTGCAGCTCCTGCATGTATTAAAAGGAACCGATCTCAATGATATTTATCTCTCCGGTGCATTCCAAACCATGGAACTGGAAGAATATCTGGAACTGATCGGAGACTGTCTGAAACTTCTTCCACAGGAGACTGTCATTCACAGGTTAAGCGGAGACGGACCGAAGTCCATCCTCACTGCACCATTGTGGAGCGGCAATAAACGGTTGGTGTTAAATTCCATGTCCAAATATTTGAAAGAACATCATATCTGGCAGGGAAAAGAATTTGTATGAAACTAAAAGAGAGAATGCCAAACAACATTCTCTCTTTTAAATCCATATCTTACAATGCTACAATAACGCCTCCATCGTTCGCATAAACAGTGGAAACTCCGGCAGTGTCAGTAATCACAATCTCTCGGAATTTCGCCTTGGAACAGAGGAGCTCTTTTACATACTGTGCTCTCTCCGGTGCATTGACATGAGAGATCACCAGACGCTTTTCTTCCGTCTTCTCATTTTCCTTTACCAAAATATCGGTCATCCTCTGAAGGGCTTTGTTAATACCTCTCGCCTGATCCAGTTTGATGATCTGGCCGCCTTCGGCGCCCATAACCGGCTTGATGTTCAATGCAGTTGCAATAAATGCAGAAAGACCGGTCAGTCTTCCGTTTTTCTTTAATGTATCCAGTGTTTCCAACACAAAATAGGTATTCATACGGTCACGGTATGCGTTGGCTTCTTTCTCGATTTCCTCGAATGAAAGTCCCTGCTCACAAAGATCGCGGATATGAAGCGCAATATTCAGTTCACCGCTGGACGCAGATTCCGAATTGATCACACAGATATTCTTGGGACCATACTCTTCCTCATACAAATTTTTTGCCAATACCGCACTGTTATAACTTCCGCTCAGCGGTCCGGACAATGTAACAACAAAAATATTTTCCGCATCACAATGGTATGCTTCTTTAAACATCTCTGGAGACGGGCAAGCCGTCTTCGGGTAATCCTCGCTCTCTTTCACCATGCGGATAAATTCATTCTGGTTAAAGGTCTCATCATCTATAAATGTTTTATCTTCCAACATCAATGTCAGCGGAATCATCTGAAAATGCGGATCCTGTTTTAATTCTTTTGTCAGATCGAGACAACTGTCTCCAATAATTTTGTAGGTCATGATCTGCCTCCAATGCACAATATAGTTATCAATACTACATATTATAGTAATATCAATCTGACAAGTCAATATAAAACCTTTTTTCTGTTACATTTGTAACATTTGCAGTGGTTTTGTTACAGATAAATCTATTTTACATCAAATTAAGTAACTTAAAAAATCAACAAAACAGATAAGTAAATACAGTGCAAATCCCGGATTCAGATAAATAAAAATCTTGTTGTCTGACTGCGGACTGTCGTGGTATCTCATCTGCAAATACCAGTACTTTCCATATCTCTTCACTACAATACAGGCATTTACGATAAAAAAGAGAATCGTAATAAACACTCCGATCAGATAAAGAATAGATAAAAACTCTCCACCTGTCTCATATATCAGATTTTCGCCAACCGCAACCGTGGCGCTAAACGTATTTACTGCCATGTGAAGCCCGATCGTATATCGGATGCTGTTCGTTTTTACCGCCACATACCCAAAGATCAGACCAATTACAGCCGCATACAAAAACTGAGAAAGATTTCCGTGCATGAGTCCAAACATGATCGCTGTAAACAAAACCGCTGTCCAGTCGCCGAATAAGCGGGCTCGTTTCAGCAGCCAGCCGCGGAACATCACTTCTTCCATGACAGGCCCCACCACGCACATATACAAGAGCATGGACGGAGTAAGGGCTTCCGTCATTTCCACAACCGGGTTCATCTCCAGCAAAGATTTTCCCGTAAACTGTCCAATTACTGCATTAAGAAAAGTTCCGGCAAAATTCAACAGATATCCTAATCCGAGGCTTGCCACTGCACAGACAATAAAATCCTCGGCAGATAGCTTCATCAACGGTTTCCGGTCTTTCGGCAGCCAGCAAAGCATCAGATAAACCGGAATATAGGCAATCCCCATCGCCAGAAAATACTGCACCAGCATATCTGTCCATGGAGATTCGAAAAGCCAGGAAAGCCGGCGTAATCCGCCGGCCTCCTGACTCAATATAAACTTGTAAATTTCACTGTAAAGGAAGGATCCAAAATAAGTGAATCCTACCAACAGGCTGGAGGCCAGTCCTAAAGTTGTAAATGTCACAAGGACCTTCCGTCTGCTAAGTTCCATCATAAGTTCCTCTGTTGTTTTGTTTATTCTTCTCCTGTCATGATCATCATGATCTCACTGCTTCTTGCGATGAACTTTGTCATACGCTCCGGAGAAAGACTTCCATGCGCCAGTTTTGCAAGATCGTAAAGCTGCTCACAGATCTTCGCTGTATTGGCATCATCTTTATGATTCAGAACATACTTCACAAGGCTGTTGTTTGCATTGAGAACCAGTGTCTCAGATACCGGGAACATACCCATTCCCATGCCCTGCGCGCTGTACATCTTCATCATTTCCTGAATACGTCTGCTCTCCTCGGAAACTGTGATCATGGATGCCAGACCGGCATTTTTCAGCTTCTCAACCTTTACTTCCAGCTGATCCATACCAAGTGCAGCTTTGAAAGTTTCAGTCAGTGTTTCTTTTGCAGACTCATCTGTCGCTGCATCTGCCTCTTTGAAGATGTCGTTGACATCCGCATCGATACGCTGGAATTTCACGCCTTCGTTCTTATACTCTAACTGAGTCATGAATGGATTGTCAATGGCCTGTGTCAAATATACCGCATCCAGCTCTGCTTCCTTGAACATATTGATGTACTGGCTCTGCTCTGTTGCGTCTGTTACATAGAATACCTGATTCTCATGGTTCTTCTCTTTTGCAGCCTCGAGATAATCCTTCAATGTCAGATACTTATCTTCTAAGTTCTTGAAGATGATATAGTCATTCATCTTTTCGGCAAATTTCTCATCTTTCAGGCAGCCGAATTTGATAAACGGGTTAATGTCATCCCAGTATTTCTCATAATTTTCGCGGTCTGTCTTGCACATGCCGGACAGTTTGTCCGCAACCTTCTTTGTAATATAATCAGAAATCTTTTTAACGAAACCATCGTTCTGAAGCGCACTTCTGGATACGTTGAGCGGAAGATCCGGACAATCGATCGTACCCTTTAAGAGCATTAAGAACTCCGGAATAACTTCCTTAATATTGTCCGCAATGAACACCTGGTTATTGAAGAGTTTGATTTTTCCTTCAATGCTCTCGTACTCCATATTGATCTTCGGGAAGTAGAGGATACCCTTTAAGTTGAACGGATAGTCCATGTTCAGATGGATCCAGAACAGCGGCTCCTTGTAATCCTGGAATACTTTTCTGTAGAAATCTTTGTACTCTTCCTCTGTGCACTCGTTCGGATGCTTGTTCCAGAGCGGTTTTGTATCGTTGACCGGGACCGGGCGCTGCTCGATTTTGTATTTTTCCTTCGCAGGAGCAATTTCCACGATTTCTTTTGTTCCGTCCTCGTTTTCTTTTTCCTCTGTCTCAGCCGGTTCAAGGATCGTTTCAACGATCACGTCTGTCTCTAACAGTTCCTCTTTATCAATGGTCTCAAGCATCGGCTCTCTTGTCTCGTCATTGATATAGATTTCTATAGGCATAAACGCACAGTATTTCTGAAGAACTTCGCGGGCACGGAATTCATTGGAGAATTCTGTGCTGTCGTCATTTAAATGCAGAGTGATCACGGTACCATGTCCCTCTTTGCTGCCCTCTGTCACCTCAAACTCGGTACCGCCTTCAGAAATCCAATGCACAGCTTTCGCACCATCCTGATAAGATAAGGTATCGATTTCTACACAGTCGGCAACCATAAATGCAGAATAGAAACCAAGGCCGAAATGACCGATGATCTGGTCTTCGCCTGCTTTATCTTTGTACTTATTTAAGAAGTCCTGGGCACCGGAGAAAGCAATCTGGTTGATATATTCATCCACCTCTGCCTCTGTCATGCCAAGACCGTTATCTTCAATCTTGATCGTCTTTTCTGTCGGATTAACAGTTACAAGGACTTTGTACTCCGGATTTTCCGGCTCCTCGTACTCACCCATCAGCGCCAGCTTTTTCAGTTTTGTGATCGCATCACATCCGTTGCTGACTAACTCACGGTAAAAAATATCATGGTCAGAATATAACCATTTCTTGATGATCGGGAAAATGTTCTCGCTGTTGATAGAAAGACTACCTGTCTTTGCCATAATCAAATCACTCCTTATAAATATTGGTCAACTATATATGCTCTGCCTTGGCAGATCTTTTCATACTCTTGCAGCACTGCCTGTCTGCAACAAAACATATTGTAATACCATGAACTGGAAAAGTCAATCATTTTTAGCACTCATTTCATAAGAGTGCTAATAAACTTTTTATAAACTTTCTAAACTGTTCCCGCCGTAATTGACGTCCATTTCGCGCTTTGCTAAAATAACAGTAAGAAAAACGATAAGGAAGGTGCCTTCTCATGAAAGAAAAAGTCATTCTCATGTGTATCGACGGTATGAGACCGGATGGTTTTCTGGCCTGCGGCAACCCGTTTATTCATAAAATGATGGAGCTGGGATCTTATTGTCTGGAAAGCCGCAGTGTTTTTCCTTCCAGTACACTTCCATGCCACATGTCCATGTTCCACAGTGTTCCGCCGGAGCGACACGGTATTCTTTCCAATACCTATGTGCCGATGGTACGTCCGGTTTCCGGTCTTTTTGAGCAGATCAAGCTCATGGGCGGTGTCTCCGATATGTACTACGGCTGGGAACCGCTCCGCGATATCGGACAGCCAAAATCCTTGATCCGCTCCGGATACATCTGCGCGCGCGGTGAAGACGACACCGACAACAAACTGACCGAACTGGCTCTAAAACGAATTCGCGAAGACCAGCCGGATTTCATCTTCCTCTACCAGGTGGAGACCGATGAAAAAGGCGGGCACGACAATGGCTGGATGAGCGAGCCATATCTGAGATATATTAACGTTGCTATTGAAAATGTAAAGCGCGTATATGAGGCGATCAATGAAGTGGCCGAAAGAACCGGAGACAGCTATACTTTGATCATTACCGCGGACCACGGCGGACATGACCGTCTGCACGGAACACAGATGAAAGAAGATATGACGATTCCAACCTTCTTTATCGGAAAGCGGTTTGAACCAGGAAAACAGTTATCGGATGTCAGCATTCTCGACCTGGCTCCGACGATCGCAGATATTATGGGCGTTCCGATCCCGCGTGAATGGGAAGGAAAGATCTTATAATATCTCCTCTCCCACTGTAACAACATCACAGAATCGATCCTCCTTTCTATTTTATAATGAAGTAAATGAAAGGAGGATTTTTATGAATAAATATATAAATATCACCAGTTATTGTCTTCCCCTTCTCTTTGGAGCCGCCCTGTTTTTGAGTGGATGTTCTGCGAGTCAGGCAGCAATATCGTCAGGCAACACTGTACAGCCCCCCGTAAAAGAATCTGCAAAAGAAACAGAAACCATTTATCTTGCAGGAGGATGCTTCTGGGGCATCGAACATCTGATGCAGGCGATTCCGGGTGTGATCCACGCGGAAAGCGGTTATGCCAACGGTACAGGAAAGGAAGATGCTGTCTATAAAACCGTAATACAAGGAAAAACCGGATTCCGTGAAACTGTTAAAGTAGAATACAATCCGGAACAGGTGAGCCTGGATGCTCTCCTTCTGGCGTACTTCTATGTCATCGATCCGACAGTCCAAAACCAGCAGGGCAATGATATCGGAACCCAATACCAGACCGGTATTTATTATACTGATGATGACTCAAAGGCAACCGTTGAACGAATTGCAGAACTTGAAAGAAGCCGCAGCAAGGAATTTCATGTGGAAATCGGTCCTCTGATCAATTACTATCCGGCTGAGGAATATCATCAGGATTATCTGGAAAAAAATCCAAATGGATATTGTCATATCCCACTGGAAGAAATCCGGTTATTCTCCACCATGCGCATTGATCCGGGTGACTATCAGAAACCCGCAACAGAAACCATCCGCGAAAAGCTGACGGATGAGCAATTTTACGTCACTCAGCAAAATGGTACTGAATACGCGTTTGAAAATGAATTCTGGGACCAGTTCGAAAAAGGGATCTATGTGGATATCGTTACCGGAGAACCACTTTTCTCTTCCACGGATAAATATGAAAGCAGCTGCGGATGGCCTGCATTTACAAAACCGATCGAAGCCCCTTCGATCATAGAGTTGGAGGACAACAGCCTCTGGATGCCGCGCACGGAAGTACGAAGCCGGGCCGGCAACACGCATCTGGGGCATGTTTTCCAAAATGATCCGGAATCTCCGAACGGTGTCCGTTACTGTATCAACAGTGCATCCCTCCGATTCGTTCCATTCGCAAAAATGGAAGCGGAAGGCTATGGATATCTGTTGGATCTGTTTGAATAGTGAATCCGGTCCGCATCCGGATTCACAAATTACTTAATAAAAAGAGGTGTCATTCTATATGCCATATATCATATCGTTTCTGGAAGGAATCATCACATTTATTTCACCCTGTCTCCTTCCCATGCTGCCAATCTATATCTCCTATTTTGCAGGCGGTGGAGAGCGCAGCATGAAAAAAACATTGACCGGAGCAATCGGATTCGTGATCGGTTTTACCGTCGTCTTTACAGCTATGGGTGCCCTGGCAGGTACTCTGGGCAGTTTTCTGAAAGTCCATCAGACTGCCATCAATGTCATTTCCGGCCTGGTTGTGATTTTCTTTGGATTAAACTTTCTGGGTATCCTTCATATAAACCTGTTTAATGGAAGCCGTGCTTCCATGGATACCAGCAATATGAGTTTTTTCTCTGCCATGTTGTTTGGCGTGATTTTTTCCCTTGGCTGGACACCGTGTGTCGGTGCATTTCTCGGTTCCGCCCTGGCGCTTGCATCCCAGCAGGGCAGCATCCTTACAGGAACTCTGATGCTCCTCTCCTATTCACTTGGACTTGGCGTGCCGTTTATTCTCAGTGCCGTACTGATCGATAATCTGAAAACAACGTTTGACTGGATCAAACGCAATTATAGAATCATTAATCTCATCAGCGGAAGCCTGCTGGTGATCATTGGTATTTTGATGATAACAGGAACACTCGGGCAGCTGCTCAGCCTGCTCAGTTAGGAGGTTTATGAAACAAAAACATTCGTTAATTCTTATTTTACTTGCTTTTCTTGTACTCTTCAGCGGAGCTTATATACTTTATAATAAACTTGGACAGAATACTCAGACAGACCAGTTTGCAGGAACCAACACTCAAGCAACGGTTTCGACCGATGTGAACCACGAAACCGAAGCAGTTTCCCCGGAGACTGCTGAGTCGGAAACAGAATCGTCCGCCGAGTCGGAATATGTTCTGGCCCCGGATTTCACCGTGTACGACATTGACGGAAATGAAGTTCATCTGTCAGACTTCATTGGAAAACCGATTATACTCAACTTCTGGGCAAGCTGGTGTGGACCATGTAAAATGGAAATGCCAGACTTCGATGAGGCTTATGCGGAGCTTGGTGAAGAAATTCATTTTCTTATGGTAAACGTTACAACTGGCCGTGAGACGCTTGACAGTGCTTCAAAATTCATCGAAGAACAGGGCTACTCGTTCCCGGTTTTCTATGATACGGAATCCGATGCAGCATCCACTTATGGTGCGTACTCACTGCCGACCACCTACTTTATTGACAAAGATGGTTACGCCATCACCTATGCCCTTGGCGCCATCAACCGCCACACGCTTCAGAGAGGAATTGATATGATCTATGAAATATCCGATTAACAAAGAATTTTTTCCCTATGCTCTTTTTGCCCCGCCTATCCAAAATTCGGAAATGGCGGGCAAAATGGGCTCGATGATGCGACCGCCCAAATGGATCCAGAGGGATTCGGAAGTCGCAGTAAAAAAAGTTATGATCAATGGTTATCAGGACGAGAAGATTCCTGTGTTTGTTTTTGAACCGTACGGAGTTTCCGAAGATATGCCCTGTCTGGTGTACTATCACGGAGGAGGTTTCTTCTTTGAAGGTGCCCCGTATCATTACAGACTAGCAAAGACATACGCTTTAAAAGCCTTTTGCAAAGTTATATTTGTCCAATACCGCCTTGCGCCGAAGAATCCGCACCCGGTTCCGGCAGAAGATTCTTACGCAGCGCTCCGATGGACCTTTGAGCATGCAGATGAGTTAAACATTGACCCACGCAGGATTGCTGTTGGCGGAGACAGCGCAGGCGGCACACTGGCAGCTGCCGTATGCCAGATGGCCAGAGACCGCGGCACTGAAATCCCCTGCTTCCAGCTTCTTGTTTATCCGGTCATTGACCGTCGGATGGAAAGTGAATCTAACCAAAGATTTACGGATACTCCTATGTGGAACAGCACCCTCTCACAGAAAATGTGGGACGGGTATCTGCCTGACCCCGATACTCCTGATCTGGCCTATGCCTCTCCCATAGAGACACATTCCTTTGAACACCTGCCTCCGGCTTATATCGAAACTGCAGAATTTGATTGTCTTCGCGATGAAGGCATCGCATATGCAAATGCTTTAAAACATGCAGGAATTCATGTGGAAATAAATGAAACCAGAGGAACCATGCACGGCTTCGATATCGTTGAAAAAGCACCGACCACAAAAGCGGCGGTGATCGCAAGGATTCAGTATATGAGGAGAAGGTTTGGGGAGTAAGTATTTGGCTGAGTAAATTTTAAAATTAATACGCCCAAGAGGAATCGGTGTTTGTTCAAAAATTCCAATTCCTCTCGGGCGTACTTTTATCAATAAGTTTACTCAATTAAATCTCTACTTACTTCACAAAAGAAGCAGAAAGCTCATCGCTTGCAAGGATCTCTTTCTCACAAGCTGCTGCCTGTGCCTCAAGCTCTGCTACCTTCGCAGCCAGCTCAGCTACAAATGCCTCATCCTTGATGGAACCAAGGTTGATCTTTACGTTTAATAAAGCGCCAAGCACTGCTGTTCTTGCCATCATGGATGCTACAAGACCATCTGTTACAGCATTTGTGTTGCCCTTAGCAACTACTGCTTTTGCGATCGGGAAGATCTTTACTGCTGTCTCAGCAACTGCAAGCGGAACTTTTGCAGCCTCTTTCAGGCCGTTCTGCATTGCTTCTCTTCTGACTGCCTTCTCTTCGTCTGTCTCCTTCGGAAGTTTCAGAGCAGCCATGTAAAGATTGAAGGACTCTGTATCTTTCTGGATCGCTGCAGTAAGCTCCACACGGATCTCAGCAGCCGCAGCAGCCAGTTCTTTCATCTCATCCTCAACCTCAGCATATTTTGCTTTGCCGATCGTCAGGTTTGCAACCATCTCTGCAAGAGCCACACCAAGGCTGCCTGCTAATGCTGCAACACTTCCGCCGCCCGGAGCCGGAGCGTCAGATGCAGTAACATCAATAAACTGTTCAACTGTTAAATCTTTTAAATTTGCCATAATTAGTTCTCCTCAAGAAGACGGTTCTCCATAATCTGTGCCGGATCGAAGTTAGCAACCTGGAGATAGTACTCTGCACAGTCAACAAGTGCCTGCATCGGAAGAAGACCAACGATCTCAGACTCAAGTACCGGAACGCCGTAACGTCTGGCTTCCATCTTAACTGCCTCAAATGCACGGTAAACAGCTGTCTTCTCATAGTTTACAAGGTTCATGGAAACCTGAGCGATGTTTCTGTCCTCAAGCATAATACCGATTGCTTTGATGAAACGGTAGCCGCCGTTGATGTGACGGATTCTTCTAGCAATCTGGTTTGCGATCTCAAGATTGTCTGTGCCAAGGTTTACGTTGAATGCTACCAGCGGCATTCTTGCGCCGATTGCTGTAACACCAGCTGTCGGATGCATCTCAGACGGTCCGAAGTCCGGAGTCCACATCTCTGTATCTTTCAGTTTCTCAGCCATACCCTCAAACTGCCCCTTACGGATGCTTGCAAGATTTACTCTGTGCGGAGCAGATGCGGAATCTTCATATAAGAAGCACGGAATACCAAATTTCTCGCCAACCTCTTTTGCAACTGCCTTTGCAATCTCATCAGCCTCTGCAACTGTTGTATTGCGGCACGGAATGAACGGGCAAACGTCTACTGCGCCCATTCTCGGATGCTGACCCTCATGTTTTGTCATATCGATCAGCTCAACTGCTGTACCATAGGATGCAACAACAGCGTCTTTTAATGCTGTCGGCTCACCGATTACAGTAACAACTAAACGGTTGTGGCTCGGGTCCATCTGGTAGTCCAGAAGTTTTACATCCTGTTTTCCTCTGAAGTTGTCTAAAATTTTCTCAATTTTCTCCATGTCACGGCCTTCGCTGTAGTTCGGCACGCACTCAAGTAATTTGTTTGCCATGGTAAATCTCCTCCTTAAATTTTACACTCGCACTGCGGTCAGTACTGCACGCGCTCCGGATCCTCCGAGAACCTTCCAAGAAGCATTTGCAAAATCTCCCTTCATCCAGAGAGACTCTCCTTCCCCAAGTTTCTTCTCGCTGCCATCCTCGAACACGATCGTTACCGATCCGCGATAACAGTAAAGCATCGCTTCACTGAATGTTTCGATATCAGAAAGAACCGTCTTGATCTCAAAACATGTCCCGTCTGCAAGGAACACAAGCGGAAGCATCGTTCCGCCTGCTGCTCCTTTTCTTGTCATCAAATTAAAATCGACCACTTTTCCTCTGCTCACGGTATCATCACCGCCGTCAAAAGAATGTGTCTCAAACGCCTTCAGATGGATCCATTCTCCGTCGTTGTGACAAAGATCGATCTCGCCTTCCAGCGTCATTATAATCCGGTCATAATCCGGAAGCACGGTAAATGTACTCTCTTCCAAGTCTACCGTCGCAGAACTGATCCTCCAAAGAAAATCGCGGTCTGCGTAACGGCTTCCCTCCGGACCGATGCCAAGCTCCGTCGTCGTTCCACCGCTCCAGCTGGAAGTATTGTATTCACTGCTGCATTTATGTCTGATGATATAATCTGCCATAATTAGAATTCAAGAGCTCCGCCCATTGCTGCCTCTACAGCTTTGATCAGGGAACCATCCTCGATGATCTTCTCACAGTAGTTGATATCCTCGTACATCTCGCGGTCTTCCTCAAGACGCGGGCATCCCTTACGAACAAGCTCATACGCAGCCTGTGTACCCTTACCAAGACCCTTGTTGCCTCTCATATCGATACCCTGACAAGCAACCATCATCTCCATAGCAAGGACACGACGAACGTTGCGGCCGATCTCTGCGGACTGTCTTGCTGCGATCGTACCCATACTTACGTGGTCCTCCTGACCTGCGGAAGACGGAATAGAGTCAACGGAAGCCGGGTGAGCTAATACTTTGTTCTCGGAAACAAGAGCCGCTGCGGAGTACTGAACGATCATGAAACCGGAGTTTACGCCGCCGTTCGGTGTTAAGAATGCCGGAAGTCCGCTGTAAGCCGGGTTTACGAGACGCTCAATACGACGCTCGGAAATATCAGCCAGCTCGGACTCAGCAATCTTTAAGAAGTCGAAGCTTAATGCCATCGGCTGACCGTGGAAGTTACCGCCGGAGATACCTGTTCTGTCCTCTCTGAAAATAAGCGGGTTGTCTGTTACGGAGTTGATCTCAATATCTACTCGGCCATGAACATAGTTCACAGCATCTTTACTTGCACCGTGAACCTGCGGGCAGCAGCGCATGGAGTAAGCATCCTGTACGCGGATCTGACCCTGGCGTGTTGTATTGTTACTGTTCTCAAGAAGTCTTAACAGGTTTCTTGCAGTTGCCATCTGACCTGCGTGCGGACGAACCTGGTGTACTCTCG
>SVDR01000027.1 GCA_015057755.1 Lachnoclostridium sp. | reverse complement strand
TTGTGGTTTACATGCGATTGGGCTATAATAAACAGATTAGTTCGGATTTAGGAGGATAGTCATTTATGAATAAACAGAGAAAAGCAGCTTTAAAACTGGAACTGGACGGTCTTCGTGCGCTGAAGCGCTCTTTGAGAGCGAATCCGCCGACATTGGAGGAGCTGGAAAGTGCGCTGGCGAAGAGCAAGAAGAGTATTGAAAAGATTCACGATGAAGAGCAGGATGCGTACGAAAAGATGTCGGAGAAGCAGCAGTGCAGCACAGCCGGAGAGATTGCGGAGGAGTGTATTGCACTCCTGGAAGATACTCTGGATTACATGGACGAGCTTCTTGCGGAAATTCGTGAGAGTGACGAGGTGGAGCTTGTTGAGATCGGCTATGGTATGGATGATGTGATCGATCTTCTGAATGATCTGGCAGGTATCTGATTATGAGCAAAACTGTAGTTATGACGCAGGGAAAGCCTGTGAAGTTGCTGCTTTCTTTTGCGCTGCCATTGATGCTGGGCAATTTGTTCCAACAATTATATACGGTAGTGGATACGGCCATCGTGGGCCGCGGCGTCGGCCTGGATGCGCTGGCGGCGCTTGGCACCATTGACTGGCTGAACTGGATGTTTCTTGGAATTGCGACCGGTCTCACACAGGGATTTTCTGTGAAAATCTCGCAAAAATATGGTGAGGGAGATCTGTACGGCCTGCGCCATGCGATCGGTCAGTCTGCGTTTCTTGCAGCTGCGACGGCTGTTCTGGTGGCGGTGTCGATGCAGTTTCTTCTTCCGATATTTTTATTCTTCCTTCGTATCCCGGAGGAAATTATCGGGATGGCGGAGATGTATATGCGCATCATGCTGGGCGGTTTCCCTCTGGTAATGTTCTATAATTTTGGTGCATCCGTGCTTCGCGGAGTCGGCGACAGCAAGACTCCATTAAAGGCGATGATGATCGCTTCTGTCACTAATATTGTTCTGGATTGTGTGGCTGTGTTTGTCCTGAAATGGGGAATTGCAGGTGCAGCAGCCGCGACGATCTTTTCCCAAGGCGTGTCCGGAACGATCTGTTTTACTAAAATCCGCAGAACAGAGGCTCTTCGTTTCGGAAGACGTGACATGAAGGCAAATGGTAGTTCTTGTAAGATGTTATTTGGTCTTGGTGCTCCGATTGCAGCGAAAAATACGATTGTTTCGGTTGGAGGAATGGCGATCCAGACGATCGTCAATGGCTTTGGAATGAGCTTTATTGCCGGATTTACGGCATCGAATAAATTGTACGGTCTCTTTGAGATCGCAGCGCTGTCGTACAGTTTTGCGGTGGCGACGTATGTTGGCCAGAACTATGGTGCAGGAAAATATGACCGAATCAAAAGTGGTATGAAGGCAGCCACATGGCTGTCAATCGTCACATCGCTGGTCATCACAGTATTACTGATCGTGTTTGGCCGTCCGCTGACCATGCTGTTTATTTCGGCGGATTCTGCAGCGCTTATGCAAGCTGCAGGTGACACGGCTTATCTGTATCTTGTATACATGGCAGTGTTTTTGCCGATTTTGTATCTGCTTTATGCATATCAGGCGGCATTGAATGGCACGGGAAACACGATGGCTTCTGTTGTTTCCGGAGTGATCCAGCTGGTGCTTCGCGTGGGCATTGCACTGATCGTTGGTATGACCGGCTATGAAAACGGTATTTTTATTGCGGAAGTGGCTGCATGGTGCGGCGGTGCCCTGTATATGGTTGTGAAATACTATCGCAGTGTATATAAACCACTCATTTCCACGCAAGGTTCTTTTTCACGTTAATGAAATAAAATTGAAAAACCAGCCACATTATGTTATGATAATAAGAGCATATCGATAGAAAAGAGGAATGTCATGAAAAAGATTTTGATCAAGTATCATAGTGATAAAATTGATAAATTGACGTATATTGACGGAAAGTCGGACTGGATCGATCTGAGAGCAGCGGAAGAGGTGGAGTTTAAAGCAGGAGAGTTTAAGATGGTAAATCTTGGCATTTCCATGAAGCTTCCGGAGGGCTACGAGGCGCACATCGCACCGAGAAGCTCCACATTTAAAAACTATGGTCTGCTTCAGGTAAATTCCGTTGGTGTCGTGGACAATACCTACTGTGGTGACGAGGACATCTGGCGCTGGCCGGTGTATGCGACCAGAGATACTGTGATTCATGTGAATGACCGTGTCTGTCAGTTCCGCATTATGGAGAATCAGCCGAAGCTTGTGTTTGAAGAGACCGATCATTTAAGTGATGTGGCACGCGGCGGATTTGGTTCTACCGGTGTGAAATAGGGACAGAAGGATATCTGGGGGATGTACCCGGATAAAAATAAAATGAGAAGGGAAGTTTGAGGTATGGAAAACAAACTAGAACGAAAATATGGTCTATTTACAGCGATTTGTATGGTAGTGGGAATTGTAATCGGCTCCGGTGTATTCTTTAAGGCGCAGGCGATTCTTCAGAAAACAGGCGGAGATATGCCATTGGCAATCCTGGCGTGGCTGATCGGCGGCGCGATCATGCTTGTCTGCCTGATCACCTTTTCTTTTATGAGCCAGAAATATGAGCGTGTCAATGGTATGGTAGACTATGCGGAGTCAACGGTTGGTCCGCGATATGGTTATTATATGGGATGGTTTATTGGAACCATTTATTTCCCAAGCATGACAGCGGCCCTGGCATGGCTGACTGCACGCTATACATTGGAGTTTATCGTTTCTGTAAACCCGGACTTTAATCTGATCGTTCCGGCTGCAGAGGGCGGCTGTGTGATCGGACCGGAGTGTATGGCGCTGACGATGTTTTTCATGTGTGGCGTTTATGCGCTTAATGTACTTTCTCCGAAGATGGGTGGTAAACTGCAGACTTCTACAACGATCATTAAGCTGATCCCGCTGACTCTGATGGCAGTGGTGGGTATTGTTTATGGTCTTGCGACCGGAATGCTGCAGGAAAATATGACGACAACCGCGCAGGTTGCTTCTGTTTCTGATAATCCTCTGTTTGCATCCGTTTGTGCGACTGCATTCGCTTATGAGGGATGGATCATCGCGACTTCCATCAACTCTGAGATCAGGGATTCCAAGAGAAATCTTCCGAAGGCATTGGTGATCGGTGGTTTTATAATTATTGCAGTTTATATTTTCTATTATATTGGTGTTGCGGGCGGTGCGACAAATCAGGAACTGATCGACAAAGGCGCGACGATCGCATTTACAAATATTTTTGGAAATGTACTGGGCAACATTCTGAATCTGTTTATTGCGATTTCCTGTCTTGGAACAGCGAATGGTCTGATGATGGGCTGCAGCCGTTGTATGTATTCCATTGCAGCAAGAGGTGAGGGCCCGAATCCGGAGATGTTCGGTCAGGTAGACAAAAAGACAAACATGCCGGGTAACTCCGCAGTTTTCGCTCTGATCGTCAGTGCAACCTGGTTTGTATATTTCTATCTGTCCAACCTGGCGGGTACATGGTCCGGACCATTTGTATTTGACCCGACAGAGCTTCCGATCATCTCGGTTTATCTGATGTACATTCCGATCTTCGTGCAGTGGATGCGCAACGAGAAGGAAGAGAGTGCACTGCGCCGTTTTGTTTTCCCGATCCTTGCGATCTGCGGAAGTGCATTTATGGTGCTGGCATCGATCATCAGCCACAAGATCGGATGTCTCTGGTATGCGATCGTGTTTATCGTGATCATGGCTATCGGTGCAAAGTTTGAGAAGTCGAAATAGAAAGAGTAATTGAATGAAACGATTTGAAATAAAGAAAAAGAAGACAAGGAGCATGAGCCGTATGGCGGCCATGCTTCTTGCCTCTGTGTTTTTGACTGCCTGTGGAGGCGTGACGGAGGATATGCTTGCGACGCGCGAATCTGCGATCGCCATGATGGAAAACGGCGATTATGAGGGCGCTGTGGCGGCATTTAATGGTCTGGTAGAAGAGGCAACAAAGGTGACGGAGTTTGAACTGGACGTATTGAAGTACCGTGCAGAGGCAGAGTTTATGCTCGAGGACTATGCGGCGGCGGTACATACATACCGGACGCTGATGGAGGTTGACAAAGAGCTTCCGGAGTATTATTATTGTGCTTCGATCGCCATGGCAAGAGATGGCCAGACCGATGAAGCTTCCGAATTGTTGATGCGTGGCAAAGAACTGGATAAAAAGCTGGAGGCAGCAGGCCTTTGGGAGGCGACACTGGCATTGGCGGAAGGCTATGAGGCAGGTGGTCTGACAGAAAAGGCGAAGGGTGTCTATCTGGAAATGATCGACGGAGGTCATGGCAGTACGGAGATTTACAATCGTCTGATGATCATGGCTATGGACGATGAGGATTATGAGGAAGCACTGAACCTGGCGGCCAAGGGATTAATCCTGACGGATGGCCTTGCAGTGCAGGAGCTGAAGTTCAATGAGGCAGTATGCTATGAGTTCCTGGGTGATTTTTCGAAGGCGCTGGAACTGTTCCGGGCATATGCGGCTGAGTTTGGAAGTGATGATCGGGTGGCGCATGAAATCGCGTTTCTCGAGACAAGATAAATCAACAAAAAGATAGTAAAAGGAAATAAGAAATTTTATGGCAGAATTGTATGAAGTAAAAGAGCAGGAGGAGCGTGTCATTCTCGTGGCGGTCAGCACGGACGACAATGATGACACAGTCAATTCGGTGCAGGAACTGGCGGAGCTGGTGTCCACAGCGGGAGCTGAGACTGTGGGAACCGTGATTCAGAACCGTGAGAATATCCACCCGGGTACCTACGTCGGCAAAGGAAAAATTGAAGAGATCAGAGAGATGGCCTGGGAGCGCGGTGCGACCGGCATTGTCTGTGATGATGAATTGTCTCCGGCGCAGCTTCGCAACCTGGAAGATGCGCTGCAGATGAAGGTTATGGACCGTACGATGATCATTCTGGATATTTTTGCAGCCAGGGCGCGTACCAGAGAGGGTAAGATCCAGGTCGAGCTGGCTCAGTTAAGATACCGTGCAGTACGTCTGGTTGGTCTGCGCAATTCTCTGTCCCGTCTTGGCGGCGGTATTGGCACCAGAGGACCGGGTGAGAAAAAGCTTGAGATTGACCGTCGACTGATCCACGACCGTATCAGCGTTCTGAAGGAAGAACTGGAAGATGTGAAGCGTCATCGTGAGGTGCAGAGAAAGCAGCGTGAGGGCAGCGGTACACTGACTCTGGCGATCGTTGGTTATACAAATGCAGGTAAATCTACGTTATTAAATAAACTGACTCAGGCAGGCATCCTTGCTGAGGACAAGTTGTTCGCGACTCTGGATCCGACAACCCGTGCGCTGACCCTTCCGGGAGGCGAGAAGGTGCTTCTGACGGATACCGTAGGATTTATCCGCAAACTTCCGCATCACCTGATTGATGCTTTTAAGAGTACACTTGAAGAGGCGAAGTACAGCGATGTGATCCTCCATGTGGTGGACTGTTCCAACCCGCAGATGGACATGCAGATGCACGTGGTATATGAGACTCTGCGCCAGTTGGAAGTGCAGGGCAAGGAGATTGTCACAGTATTCAATAAGATCGACCGTATGGATGCGGATGTGACCTGCCGCGATCCGAAGGCAGATTTCCGCGTGAAAATCTCTGCGAAGACAGGCGAGGGTCTGGACGAACTTCTGGAGACGATCGAGAACATTTTGCGCAGTCGAAGAATCTATCTGGAGAAGATTTTTGGCTATGCAGAGGCAGGAAAGATTCAGAAGATTCGCGCAAAAGGACAGCTTCTTTCTGAGGAATATACAGAGGAAGGCATTCATGTAAAGGCATATGTTCCGGCAGAGCTTTTTGAGGAATTTTACCGCTAGACAAATGTCAGATTGTTTGGTAGAATGAAGTTCCCAGCCGCGATATGCGACATGTGGCGGTAAAATCATTGTAGAGTGTTTAAATAACACAGAATCTGGTGTAATTATTCGACAATAGAGATAAAAGGAACACAATATCTAGTTTGAGAAAAAAACACAAAACTAGATATTGTGTTTTTTTGTGTCCTTTGTTATAATAGACCATAGTTCGATTTTATAGAGTGACATAATTTATGAAGAAGATGTAAGATACAAATGTTGGTGTTTCAGAAAGAGGGGTATGGGAATGATCCAGGTCATTAAGCGTGATGGCGAGATTGCTGAGTTTAACTTAGGCAAGATCACAGAAGCGATCAAAAAAGCATTCAGAGCAACAAATAAGGATTATACAGACGAGATCCTCCAGCTTCTTTCCCTGCGTGTTACAGCGGATTTCCAGGGCAAGATGAAGGACGGCAAGATCTCTGTCGAGGAGATTCAGGACAGTGCAGAGCATGTTCTCGAGGAGACTGGCTACACAGATGTTGCGAAAGCTTACATTTTATACAGAAAACAGCGTGAGAGAATCCGTAATATGAAAAATACGATCCTCGACTACAAAGACGTTGTAAACGGCTATGTAAAGATCGAGGACTGGCGTGTAAAAGAGAACTCCACAGTTACTTATTCTGTAGGCGGTCTCATTTTAAGCAACTCCGGTGCGATCACAGCGAACTACTGGCTGTCTGAGATTTACGACACAGAGATCGCAGAGGCACACAGAAGAGGCGACATCCATATTCATGACCTGTCTATGTTAACAGGTTACTGTGCAGGATGGTCCTTAAAGCAGCTGATCCAGGACGGTCTTGGCGGTATCCCGGGCAAGATCACATCCTCTCCGGCAAAACATCTTTCCGTTCTCTGCAACCAGATGGTAAACTTCCTTGGTATTATGCAGAACGAGTGGGCAGGCGCACAGGCATTCTCTTCTTTTGATACATATTTAGCTCCGTTTGTTAAGGTTGATAACCTGGATTATCCGGCGGTTAAGAAGTGCATTGAGGCATTTATCTACGGTGTCAATACACCGAGCCGTTGGGGTACACAGGCTCCGTTCTCCAACATTACTCTGGACTGGACTGTTCCGGAGGATATGGAGCATATGCCGGCGATCGTTGGCGGCAAGAACATGGACTTCACTTACGGTGACTGTAAGAAAGAGATGGATATGATCAACAAGGCGTTCATCGAGACAATGGTTGAAGGTGACGCAAACGGTCGTGGTTTCCAGTATCCGATTCCGACTTATTCCATCACAAAGGATTTTGACTGGTCCGATACAGAGAACAATCGTCTGTTATTTGAGATGACATCCAAATACGGTACTCCGTATTTCTCCAACTATATCAACAGCGATATGCAGCCGAGTGACGTCCGCAGTATGTGCTGCCGTCTCCGTCTGGATCTTCGTGAACTCAGAAAGAAAACAGGTGGTTTCTTCGGCGCAGGCGAGAGCACAGGTTCTGTAGGTGTTGTTACTATCAACATCCCGAGAATCGCTTACCTCTCCAAGAACGAGGAAGAGTTCTATCAGAGACTTGATAAGATCATGGATATTTCCGCACGTTCCTTAAAGATCAAGCGTGAAGTTATCACGAAACTTCTGGATGGCGGTCTGTATCCGTATACAAAGAGATACCTTGGCACATTTAACAACCACTTCTCCACAATCGGTCTCATCGGTATGAATGAGGCATGTTTAAATGCGAAGTGGCTGAAGAAGAACCTGATCACAGAGGAAGCACAGGAATTTACAAAAGATGTTCTGAACCATATGAGAGAGCGTCTTGTAAATTACCAGGAGGAGTACGGCGATCTCTACAACTTAGAGGCTACTCCGGCTGAGTCCACAACTTACCGTCTTGCAAAACATGACAAGGCGAAATATCCGGATATCATCACTGCTGGTGAGAAGGATGGTACACCGTACTACACAAACAGCTCCCACCTTCCGGTTGATTATACATCTGACGTATTTGATGCACTGGATATCCAGGATGAATTACAGACTCTGTATACATCCGGTACTGTATTCCACGCATTCCTTGGTGAGAAACTTCCGGATTGGAAGGCAGCTGCGAAGATGGTTCGTACGATTGCGGAGAACTACAGACTTCCGTATTACACACTGTCTCCGACTTACTCCATCTGTAAGGATCACGGCTACCTGATCGGTGAGCATTACACATGTCCGATCTGTGGTGAGAAGGCAGAGGTTTACAGCCGTATCACAGGTTACTATCGCCCGGTTCAGAACTGGAACGATGGTAAGACACAGGAGTACAAAGAGCGTAAAGTTTACGATATGAAGTCTTCCGTACTGAAGAGAAATCCGGACGCTTCCAAGACAATTGTCGAGGCGATCCAGGCTGCAAAGAACAGCGTGCAGGCAGCTCAGGAAGAGCAGAAAGCTGCTGTGAACCAGAGCGCAGGCATTGGTGCAAACGGTGTATATCTTTTCACAACAAAGACTTGTCCGAACTGTAAGATCGCGAAGCAGTTCTTAAAGGATGAGAGCTATCAGGTGGTGGATGCAGAGGAGCATCCGGAGTTAACAGATGCTTACGGCATTATGCAGGCTCCGACACTGGTAATCGTAAACAACGGCGAAGTACATAAATTCGTAAATGCTTCTAACATTAAGAAGTATGTGGATTCTAAGAGATAATTTGGGGAATCCTGATAAAATAGAAAAGAGTTCTTGACAATAAGAGCGGATGATATCTGATTTACGATGCAGGTATTGTCCGCTCTTTTGTTTGACGGCGATTGCAGGATTTGATATACTTAAAATTGGGGAAAAGCTATCAGAAAGGATGGAAAAGGTATATGGAGAATGTAAAGAGTAAAGGAAAAGAATTTGCTCTGGATTTATTATACGATATTATTGGCGGATTTCTGCAGGCGATCGGTCTGCATTGCTTT
Organism: Lachnoclostridium sp.; assembly: GCA_015057755.1. The sequence goes on along the minus strand of SVDR01000027.1, from coordinate 20,098 downwards.
ATCGACAGTATTGATATTGCACCGGGTGGTGCGACCGGTCTGGCGATTCTTTTGAATCGTTTTACGCACTTACCTCTTGGTACATTAACCTTTATGATCAATATTCCGCTTTTGATCGCTTCCTGGATCTGGCTTGGCAAATCCAGAACGCTGAAGACGTTTAAAACCGTTGCGATCCTGACGGTGATCCTGGACTTTATCGTGACTCCGTACATTCCGATTTATACCGGAGATAAACTGGTTTCCTGCATCTTTGGTGCTGTTATGGTGGGTGCAAGTCTGGCTGTTGTATTTATGCGCGGATCGACAACCGGCGGCGGAGATATTATGGCCAAGCTGTTGCAGAAGTTCCGTCCGCACATGCAGACAAGCACAGCAGTTATGATGACAGATCTTGTGATCATTGTAGCTTCCATGCTGGTGTTCCGGAACATCGAATCCGGCTTGTACGGTCTGATCAACATGGTTCTCGGTTCTTATGTGATCGATACCATCCTTTACGGTACCAATAAGAGTACACTGATTACAGTTATGTCTGCACACAATCAGGAAATTGCAGAGATGTTGATGGATGAACTTGAGCGTGGCGTGACATTTTATAAGAGCCGTGGAGCATACTCCGGACGTGAGGGTGAGGCTCTGATCTGTGTGGTTGACAGAAAGCAGTTTTATAAAGCGAAGAAGATGATCTATGGAATTGATCCACGAGCATTTTTGATCGTCTCTGAGGCGAAAGAAGTTTATGGTGAAGGATTCCTGGATTCTGATTGGGAAGTATAAGTATGAAAGTATTTTTGTGTGAAACGATACATGACAAGGCAGTGGAATTGTTAAAGGCAAATGGTGAGATTATCTCTGACTGGAATCAGATTGGAGAGGTGGATGCCTTGATCACTCGTGCGATAAAGGTTGGTGCGAAGGAAATGGACGCTATGCCAAATTTGAAGGTGGTAGCAGTTCACGGAACCGGCACCGATGATGTGGATCTGGTTGAGGCGAAGAAGAGAGGAATTCAGGTCGTTTATGCGCCTCATCTCAATGCTAATGCAGTGGCCGAGCTGAGTGTAGGACTGATGCTCGCTGTGAGCAGAAAGATCGTGGAGGCCCGTCGTGTCATTGATGGATTTGGCGGAGCAGGAGAGGAACGCAAGACAGACAAGGAGCGTCAGGCGGAAGCGCAGGCGCTGCTCCGTGGTTTTGAACTTCGCGGAAAGGTCTGCGGTCTGATCGGATTTGGCGCCATCGCAACGAAGGTGGCGGATATTGTAAGACTTGGTTTTGGTATGGACGTTGTTGCCTATTCTCCGTCATTGACAGAAGAACGTGCGGCAGAGCACGGAAGCAGACGAGCAAAGTCCGTAGAAGAGGTGCTGACTGTGGCGGATGTGGTGTGTCTTTGCCTTCCACTCACAGAGAAATCAAGAGGCTTGATCTCTGCAGAACGTTTGGCGTTAATGAAACCGGGAGCGGTTTTAGTTAACGCGTCCCGCGGTGCGTTGGTGGACGAGGCTGCGCTTTATGATGCCTTGAAGTCCGGAAAACTGGCCGGTGCTGCTTCAGATGTATTTTGCGAGGGATTTCCAAAACCGGGAAATCCGCTGCTGGAACTTTCCAATTTTGTGGCAACTCCGCATATCGGAGCCAATACCGATGATGCGCTGTATGCAGTTGGAATGGCGTGCGCGGAGCAGATTATAGATGTGCTGGAAGGGAGAGAGCCGGAGTATCCAGTTGGGTGATTTCATTTAGTAAATAATATAAGTATCTGCAGAAAATCCCATACTATCTCAAATTAGGCTGACTACCTTTGCTTCACTGCGTTTTATCCGCCCTTACGCCGGACGCGATAAAAGCGTTTGCGGCCTCTGTAAGGGCGCAAAACTTGTGAAGCGCAGTCGTTTAGCCAAAGATTTGAGTATAGTATGGGATTTTCTATCAGAACTTTATATTATCCACTAAATAAAATACAATTTTAATTAAGTAAATTTAGCTATATAAAAAATGTCCCGAGTATTCGGAATTTTCAAGCGGACACGCTTTCGCTCAGAGAATTGCGTAACGGTACTAAGGCGCTAAAGCGCCAAGTACCGACGAAATTCTATGGTCCTTCTTGAAAAACACCGAATACTCGGGACATTTTTATATCTAAACTTACTTAATTAAAACCTGATTTATTTCAGATACGGAGCTGCGATCGCATCGATTGCTTCCGGATTTGCTGTATTCCACTCGTCGTAGTTCATGCCGCTTGCAGCAACAGTCTTGCCGAGTTCTACTAAGAATGCCGGGATTTCAGCTTCGAGCATAGTGCCAACTTCGCGGCCCATAGCTTCTTTGCCCTGGAGGCTGCAGCCGTTTACTGTGAATGTGAATGCCGGATGAGCTACTTTGTCGATCATCTTAACGCCGCCGCGGAAACCTAAAGCAGCTGTCTGGTGTGTACCGCAAGAGGACGGACAACCGGAGATGTGGATGATCGGGAGAGCGCCGCACGGAAGCTCTGCTGCACGTGTTGCTTCGATACACTTCATAAGAAGACCTGCGGAATCGCGAACACCCTGCTGGCAGATAGTAGCGCCTACACAGCTTACGGAACACTCGAAGATGTTCTGAGCGCCGTTTGCAGTTGCTTCGAGAACTTTCTCAGCCTCTGCGCCTGTCAGGTTGATGATGTAAACCTGCTCGTTCGGATCGATACGAACTTCAACAGCTTCCATGCCCTGGATGAGATCGTTTAATGCGATGAAATCTTCCGGAGCCGGTGTACCGCCGAGCGGATGCCACTTCACAGCATAGAGACCTTCCTGTTTCTGTTCGATCACGCGCGGGCCGGCAGCTGTTGTGCCGTCACCTTTCTTTGTGATCTCCGGAATAGTGATCTCAAGATCAAGGTTCTCGCCTTCTGCGAATACTTCTTCTAATTTCTCATTGTAAGCAGCTCTGAAGTTGTCAGCGCCGCCAAGTTTTTCGATCATGAAACGTGTACGTGCTTTACCGCGGTTCTCGTAGTTGCCGTGAGCCATGAATGTCTTCCACATTGCTCTTGCGTAGTAGAGGATCTTAGTCGGCTCTACAGCCTCTGCGATCTGGATACCGAAGGACGGGCCGTTTCCAAGGCCACCTGCACACCATACATCAAACTTACCGTCCGGTCTTGCGATGAAACCGAGGTCACGGTATGTGGAGTGCGGAATGTTAGCCGGAGAGTTGGAGAAACCGATCTTTAATTTTCTCGGCATCTTCGGTGTGTTGATGTAGTTCATCATGTACTCAGCGAGTGCCTCAGCGTACGGCATAACGTTGAAATATTCATCTTTCTGTACGCCGGAGAGCGGAGAACACATTACGTTACGCGGGAAGTCGCCGCCGCCGCCCATAGTTACGATGTTGTGGTCAAGACCGCCTTCCATGATATCATATACTGCTTCTTTCGGAAGGTTGTGAAGCTGGATAGTCTGGCAGGTTGTGTAGTGGAGCATGTTTACGTTGTACTTCTTTAAGGATTCAGCAACGTAGTTCATCTTCTCTTTTGTCAGACGACCTGCTGTCATGCGGAGACGAAGCATGTGTACTTCCGGATTTTTCTGAGCGTAGCTGCCGAATTTACCGGATGTGCCCTTGTAAGCGTTTTTGTCGATTTCGCCTGCATGGAATGCTTCTGTTTTTTCTTTGAATAATGCGAGACTTTCTTTCCAAGTCTGCGGATCAATTTTGTTAATCATGTGGATTACCCCCTCCATTTTTAGAACATAACAATGTCAAGATTATGTTCATAGTTACTTATTATTTTAACATGAGAGAGAAGTCTTGTCTATGAGAAAAAGGAAGACCGCCCCGGAAAATATCTTCCGAGACGGCCTTTATAGGATTGAAAAGAGTAGCGTGATAAAAAATGGTTAACCTTCAAGTCCAAGTTTCTTTGCGTATTCTTTGTATTCTTCATACCACTGATTGTACAGGTCCTGCTCGAGAACTTTGTCGATGATCTCATTGACACGGTCGGTCAGTTCGTCTTCACCAAGCGGGAGACCGATACGTGTACCCTGTGTGTCGAGGTCAACAGTAAAATAGAAGTCCGGAAGGATCATCAGTCCGCATTCCGGATTGGACTCCAGATACAGCTCAGCCATCTTGAGGGCAGCAGCCATGGCATCGGCGCGTCCTGTCTGGACCATCAGGAAAGCATCGTTGGTGGAAGATACCTGATTGTACTGTTTGTAAGCAGGAATCTGCTCGCGCACGAACATTTCCTGTAAGGAGCCATTCTGTGCGGCAACGGTCTTATCTGCCAGGTCTTCGATCGTCCGGATCTCATCGGCGTCTTCTTTGCGGATGAGGATACCGTAGGATTTCTGCGGGTCTTCGCTTCCGTAATAATAACCTTTGGAGAGATTCATGGTTTCTGCGCGGCTCGGAGTGTAAGCGAGAGCGGAGATCGCCATGTCAAATTTACCGGAAGTCATGCTTCCGAGAACACTTGTGAAGTCCATCGGTTTTAAACGAAGTTCAACGCCCAGGTCGTTGGCGATAAACTTGGCAAGTTCGATGTCGGAGCCAACGATATTGTCATCTCCGGTGATGGTCGGATCGATAAATTCGTTCGGTGCGAAATACGGTTCGGTAGCAATCTCAATATATCCGCGCTGTAAAATATCTTCTAATCGGTTAGAAGGAGCATGAGCAGTTTCACCAGCAGTCGTGGTAGTAGCTTCTGTTGTGATCGCGTCAGTTGTGGCTGCATGAGTGGATGCCTCCGCAACGGTGCAAGCTGTCAGAGCTGCCATGGAAAGGGTTAATGTAGTAACGAGAGTGATGAATAACTTTGTTTTTCTCATGGAAAAATCCTCCTTCTTTATAGATTTTGACTGGACTTTTGTGCTTTAAATTTTCACACTTTAAAGCACTTCATCAATTTACCATGCTACCATGGTAGCATGGTAAATTGATACTACGAGAAACAGTATAACAGTCAGACTATGTATTTGTCAAGGAGGATTTGGATTCTTTTCATTTTCTTAACTCTTACAGGACGTTTTGCTACGATTCCGGGAGCTTCGCTTTGGAAAGTGCTGTTTCGATGGCATTCATAAGAGCCATGGAGGTGTATTGAGAGCCTGCCGGGTACTCAATCCCTTCCAAAGACTGCAGCTGAACGATCTGCGAAGCCAGAGTTTCCATGGCCGGCTGCATCAGGGGATACATGGTTTCCACAGTTTCACTGAGTGGGATCAATGCGACGGAAGTAATACGGTCTGCATCGACGGTCACTTCCACATTTGCATTCTGATTGCCGAGAACGATGGAGGCAGAGTATATTCCCGGAGTATAACTGGCCGGTGCAGAATCGGCTGTGGGGGAAGTCTCGTCCTTTCCGGAACGGAACATAAACAGGAAAAGAAAAACCAGAAACAAAGCGAGTCCGATAAAAATCGCGGTGTAAATGATTTCTTTCATTCGCAGGACAACAATTTTTGTTTTTGCACTCATAAAGGATTCCTTTTGCTTTCATTTTTTTACAGTTTATGATGACGGAAGGGAGAAAATGCAAGTGCAGGAGCGTGTAAGATGTGATATACTCGATATCAATAGAGGGGAGAATCATTATGGCACTGACACTGGTGACCGGCGGAGCCGGATCGGGAAAAACAGAATATATTTATAAGAAGATCATTGACTGGTCTCTGAGGGAACAGGAGCGCCAGTTTTTTGTGATCGTACCGGAACAGGCGACGATGCAGGCACAGAAGGATATCATTCGTCTGCACCCGCGTCATGGTACGATGAACATTGACATGGCCAGTTTCCAGCGTCTGGCATATCGTATTTTTGGGGAGCTTTCCCTTCCGCAGCCGGAGGTTTTAGACGATACGGGAAAGACCATGGTGCTTCGTAAGCTGGCGGGAGAACGAAAAAAGGAATTGGCGGCATTTTCTTCCCATTTGAATCAGGCAGGCTTTATCGGAGAGGTAAAGTCCATGCTTTCAGAATTCTATCAGTACGGCGTGACTCCAGAGATGCTGGCGGATCAGATAAAGAAAGAGGGCGTGAGCCGGCTTCTGGTACAGAAACTGGAAGATATGAATGTAATCTTTGAAGCTTTTCGTGAGTTTACAAAAGAGCGGTATATTACGATGGAGGAGCTGCTGGACGTGCTCTGTACGGTTGTGGGACAGTCGGAATTGTTAAAGGGCAGTGTCATGGTACTGGATGGTTATACCGGTTTTACGCCGGTTCAGTACCGTCTGATCGGCCTGTTATTGAACATATGCAAGGATGTCTATGTGACGGTTACGGCGACGGACGGCGTGATCGACGGACCGGGCAATGAGGCAGATTTGTTTGATATGAGCCGGAAGATGGCAGGAAAACTGAAGGCTCTTGCGCGGGAAAATGGTGTGGAAGTGTGTGAGGACCTGAGACTGTGCGAGCACCCGCTTCCGAGATTTGCAAAAAGACCGGCGTTGGATTATCTGGAGCGCACCATGTTCCGTTATCCGTACCAGCCGTATGCAGCGGTTCCGGACGGAGTGCAGCTGGTGCAGGCGGAGACTCCGGCTGATGAGGTGGATTTTGTTGTGAACCGGATCCATCAGTTGGTAAAGCGGGACAATTACCGTTATAGGGAAATCGCCGTTGTATGTGGAAATCTTCCGGGATATGCGAAGGAGATCATGCACCAGTTCGAGGAAAATGAGATTCCGTTTTTCCTGGATGAAAAGCGGGATGTGTCCGGAAATCCGTTCATTCGTCTGATGAAGGCAGCGCTTGAGGTGGTTCGCCGCGGTTTCGATTATGAGAGTATGTTCCAGTATCTGCGGACCGGTCTGGTAACAGACGAGGTGGAGAAGATTGACCGTCTGGAGACTTATGTGCGGGCTATGGGCATTCGCGGTCTGGCAAAATGGACGGAACCGTGGGAACGTACTTTTGAGGGCGGAGGTCGCCTGAATCTGGTGGAACTGAATTCCTTTAAGGATGAGATTCTGGCTCCGCTGCTGGCATTTAAGGCGCACATGGCGGAACAGAACAGTTCTGTGGCAGTCAGGACGGCAGCGCTTGTGGAGCTGCTGGAAACGCTGGAAACTGAGCGGAAACTCAGGGATCAGGCGAAGTGGTTTAAGGAGAATGGACTGGAAAAAGAGGCCAGAGAATATGAAGAGATCTATGGTCTTGTCATAGAGTTATTTGAGCGCCTGCACGATCTTCTGGGAGATGAGGTGGTATCCGGAAGAGAATATCTGGAGATTTTAAATGCAGGTTTTATGGAGCTGAAGGTGGGAATGATTCCGGCCGGTGCGGATCGTGTGGTGGCAGGCGATTTGAAACGAACCAGACTTTCCGGAATTCGCGCATTATTCTTTGTGGGTGTAAATGAAGGTGTGGTTCCGGCGGATACCTCGAAGGGCGGTATTTTGACAGAGCAGGAACGCGAGACGCTGAAGCGAAATTCTCTGGAACTGGCTCCGACCGCCAGAGAAGAAGGATTTATGCAGAGATTTTATCTGTATCTGGCAATGACAAAGCCGAGCGAGCTTCTGACACTCTCCTGGACGGCGCTTTCTGCAGATGGAAAGACCATGCGTCCGTCCGGAATCATCAGTCAGATCCGGAAGCGGTTCCCGTCACTGGAGGTAAGGTCCGCCGCAGAATTAAAAGAGGGAGCGATCAGTTTTCGCTCAGCCGGTAAGGCAGTGATCGCATGGCTGCAGGATACGGACAATATGGACAAAGATCCGCAGATGATGGAGCTTTACCGTTATTTGACACGAAATGGAAAGAAAGAAAAGGAAATGGAGCGTCTGGCGGAGGCCTGCGCATATTCTTACGAGGAATCCGGAATCGGCCGGGAAGCTGCAAAAGAGCTCTATGGACAGATTTTAAATGGCAGCGTAACGCGTATGGAGGGATATGCGGCCTGTGCATACGCGCATTTCCTGAGTCATGGTCTGGAACTGAAAAAGCGCAGGGAATATGAATTGGATTTTTCAGATATGGGAAATCTGTTCCATCGTTCCATCGATTTATTTTTCAGTGAGGTGCGGGAACGCGGAATGGATTTTAGGACCATTGAGGATAAGGAACGCCGCAGACTGGTAAAATCCATTGTGGAACGTGTTGCTTACGAATATCGAAACACCATTATGAAAAGTTCAGCCAGAAACAGTTATCTGGAAAAAAAGGTTGAGCGTATTACAGATCGCACGATCCGTGCACTGATCTACCAGATTCAGAAAGGTGACTTTGAACCGGAAGAGTTTGAAGTGGATGTGACAACGCGGATTCCGTTGAAGGGCGGAGAGGCGCTGAATCTCCGCGGACGAATTGACCGTCTGGATACGTTTGAGGACGAGGATCATGTTTATGTAAAGATCATGGACTACAAATCCGGAAGCACGTCATTTGATCTGGCACTTTTATATCATGGTCTGCAGATGCAGCTGGTGGTTTACATGGATGCGGCTTTGCGGATGGAGCGCCACAGAAAACCAGGAAAAGAAGCGGTTCCGGCGGGAATCTTTTATTATCATATTGATGATCCGGTGGTGGAGCGTCCGGAGAATGAGAAACCGGAGGCTGTGGAGGCGGATATTTTAAAGAAACTTCGCATGAACGGTCTTGTAAACAGCAGTCTGGATGTGATCAGGCACATGGACAGGGAAATCGAGAAAGAGTCCGATGTCATTCCGGTGGCGTTGAAGGACGGGTATATTGCAGATTCTAAATCGTCCGTGGCGGGCGGAGACCGGTTTGAGAAACTGACCGGTTTTGTAAAAAAGAGTCTCCAGGCTATGGGAGAGGAAATTTTGGACGGAAATACAGAGGTAAATCCGTATAAGCAGGGACAGAGGACGGCATGCGACTACTGTCCGTATCACAGCATTTGTGGTTTTGATCTGAAAACGCAGGGATTTGCATTCCGCAAGTTTAAACCGATGAAGGCGGACCAGATCTGGGCAAAGATTGAGGACATGGAGGAAGAAGGAGGTGCGGCAGATGGCGAATGTGACATGGACAACAGAACAGAAGCAGGTCATTGATACCCGCGGCCGCAATCTCTTGGTGTCCGCGGCGGCAGGAAGCGGTAAGACAGCGGTTCTCGTTGAGCGAATCATTCAGATGGTGACGGATGAGGAACATCCGGTAGATATTGACCGTCTGCTGGTCATGACGTTTACCAATGCTGCGGCGGCTGAAATGCGCGAGCGAATCGGAGAGGCGTTGGAAAAACGTCTGGAAGAATGTCCGGGCGACCGCAATCTGGAGCGCCAGACTACATTGATCCACCATGCGAAGATCACGACCATCGACAGTTTCTGTCTGCATTTGCTGCGTGAACATTTTAATGAACTGGATATTGATCCGGGGTTTCGAATCGGAGATGAGGGTGAGCTGATGCTCCTTCAGGCAGATGTGATGAAGGAGCTGCTGGAAGATTATTATGGAAGAAATGAGGAACGGTTCTTCCGTTTTGTAGATACTTACGCAACAGGAAAGACGGATGGCGGATTGGAAGACTATATTATGCAGGTCTACAGGTTTTCGCAGAGTCATCCGTGGCCGGGAGAATGGATCGCGGCGTGCAGGGCAGAGATTGATGCAGATGAACCGAATCCGGAAAATCTGTTCCATGATACGGCGTGGATGCAGTACTTGCTTGCAGATGTGAGACGGCAGGCGGCGGAATTTTCCGAACAGCTTGGGGAAGCACTGGAGCTTGCACAGCTGGAAGACGGTCCGCAGGCGTATCTTCCGATGCTCACAGAGGATAGGCGTGTGATGGATCAGCTGACGCAGGTGGATTCTTATAATACGGTTCATAAAATTCTCTCAGCGCCGTTATTTGGCAGGCTGGCGGCTGTTCGCGGAAAGAATGTGGATCCGGAGAAGAAAGAGCTGGCTACATCACTTCGAAACCGGGTCAAGGACGAAGTAAAGAAAATGAAAACTCTCTGGGTCCCGGCGGATCTGGAGCATTTATACTCGGATATGATGGCGACGCGAGAACCAGTCTTAATGTTATTGGAGCTGGCGGAAGAGTTTTCTTCCCGCTATCAGGCTGCGAAGGCAGAGAAAAATCTGGTGGATTTCAGTGACCTGGAGCATTTTGCGTTGCAGATCTTAACCGGAAATTCCCGGGACCACAGTCCGGGACCGGTGGCGGATGAACTGGCGAAATATTATGAAGAGATTCTGGTGGACGAATATCAGGACAGCAATGAGGTGCAGGAGGAACTGATCAAAGCTATTTCCAGAGAACGGTTCGGAACGCCGAATGTGTTCATGGTGGGCGATGTGAAGCAGAGTATTTATAAGTTCCGTCTGGCAAAACCGGAGCTGTTTCTGGAAAAATATGAGACGTACTCGAAAGAGGAGAGCCTGTATCAGAAGATAGAACTGCACAAAAATTTCCGAAGCCGCACGAGCGTATTGGAGAGCATCAATGATGTGTTTTATGCGATCATGACGAAGGCGCTTGGAAATATTCCGTATACCGAAGATGCGGCCCTTTATCCGGGAGCCGATTATCCGGAACCGGAGCGTGCAGAAGATGTCAGGACGGAAGTTTATCTACTGAATACGGGTGACGAACTTTTGGCTGCCATGGATGCGGAGCAGGCGGATTATACAGCGAAGGAGGCGGAGGCCAGACTGATCGCTGCGAAGATCCGCGAGCTGACGGATCCGAAGCACGGTATGAAAGTCTGGAACCGGAAGACAGAGCAGTATGAGCCGTTAAGGAGGAAGGATATCGTGATTCTTCTGCGCAGTCTCAGCGGATGGGCAGAGGAGTTTCTTCGCGTGCTCAGTGCAGAGGGGATCCCGGCGTTTGCGGAGTCGAGAACCGGTTATTTCACGGCAGTGGAGGTGGAAACCGTCCTGAATATGCTGGCGCTCATCGACAATCCGATGCAGGACATTCCATTGGTTGGCGTGCTGAAATCTCCGATCGTTGGAATGACGAACCGTGAGCTGGCCATGGTAATGGCAGCATTTAAAAAGAATGCAGACCGCGGACAGGACGTAGGCTTCTACGGAGCGATGCAGATGTATCTGATGCGGGAGAAAGATACAGTTTTGGAAACGTATGAGAAATTGTCTGCTTTCTGGGACCTGCTCACAAAACTGCGCCGCGAGGCAGGGTATCTGCCGGTACATCGCCTGATCTACCGCATTTTCGAGCTGACCGGATATTACGATTATGTGTCTGCGATGCCGGCGGGAAAGGTTCGTCAGGCGAATCTGAATATGCTGGTGGAGAAAGCGGCTGCGTATGAAAAAACAAGTTATCAGAGCTTATTTGATTTCATTCGGTATATTGAAAAGCTGAAAAAATATGATACGGACTTTGGCGAGGCGGCTAAGGCCGGCGAAAATGACGATACAGTCCGGATCATGAGCATTCATAAAAGTAAAGGTCTGGAATTTCCGGTTGTTTTCCTTGCAGGAGCAGGAAAAGGATTTAACAAACAGGATTCCAGAGGAAAAATCTTGATTGATGAGAAGCTTGGAATCGCGACGGATTTTCTGGATCCGAAGAGGAAAGTAAAAGCTTCTACCTTAAAGAAAAATGTACTGAGTCGCCGGAGTGATCTGGAGAGCATGGGGGAGGAGCTGCGAATCCTTTATGTAGCGATGACTCGTGCGAAAGAGAAGCTGATCATTACGGCAGGCAGTAAATATCTGGAGAGCAGACTGGAGAAGTTTGGAAGCCTTCCGGATTCGGCGCTTGTGGGGACCGGTCTTCCGTTTACGTATCTGAGCTCTGCTAATTCTTATCTGGAGTGGATCTTGATGGCAGCACAGAAGGCAGCGGGCAGCATAGATATTTCCAGAGTCCCGATCCGTGATCTGGTGGATGCGGAGATCAAACACCGGGAAGAAAAGGCCGGAACGTATGCGATGCTGCAAATGCTTCGCGAGACAGACGGAGTGTGCGGGGATCTCTGTTCCATGCTGGATTATCAGTATCCGTATGCAGAGGATATTGCTCTCCATGCGAAAATGTCGGTGTCGGAATTAAAGCATCAGGGACAGTTTGAAGATGATGGAGAGAGTGATTTCCTGCCGACGATTCCGGAGTTTAAAAATGCGGATCTTCCACGATTCCACGGAACAGAGAATGCGGGAACTTACCGCGGTACGGCGTATCACCGTGTCATGGAACTGATCGATTTTACAGTCGTTCAGGAGGAAAAAGATGTTTACCGGGAGCTGGACCGTATCCGTGAAGCAGATATGATGGACGTCCGGGCGCTGAATCTGGTCTGGGGAGAGAAAATCTGGAAATTCTTCCAGTCAGACATTGCCAAGCGTATGCAGGCGGCGGATCAGCAGGGATTACTCCGCAAGGAGAGTCAGTTTGTCATCGGAATCCCGGCCAGTCTGATGGATGAGGCGGATTCTGAGGAGCCGGTTCTGATCCAGGGTATCATCGACGTATGGTTTGAAGAAGACGGAGAGCTGGTGCTGGTGGATTACAAGACGGACCGTGTGGAAGAGGGCAATGAGCAGATGCTCTTAGACCGCTATCAGATCCAGATGGTTTACTATGCCCAAGCGTTGCAGCAGATCACACAGAAAAAGGTGAAAGAGGCAGTGATCTATTCTCTGGCGCTGCAGAAAGAAGTAGCGGTAGATATCTTACTGTAAATAAAACAGGCACAGGCGGCAGTCCGGTTATTTGGACTGTCGCCTGTTTGTTAATTTTTCCGGAACTGACGATAGATGATCGGAACCAATACCAATGTCAACACCGCATAGAGCGGAATGCACACATCCAGAACCCGGTATACTCTGCCGAAAACAGTGATCAGCTGGAATGTGCGCAAATGCTGATAGAATTCGAGCAAATTGACCGGCATCAAGGAAAGCACCATATCCAGCCAGTCAGACATTCCCTGCAGGATGGATGGGAGAAACAGGATGACAAACGGCGTGGTTACTGCGATCACGGAGGATCTTGTTTTGGCGGAAATAAACATTGTCAGCGCGGTCAGGAAGAGACTTCCGATGTAGCCGCAGATCAAAGTAAGCACCCAGGCCTGCCACATGGTAATGTTGTAAATGGATTTCCATGCGCGAAGCTGGACCACACATCCGGCACCTTCGAAACCGAGGTATCCAAGGGTAACGGCGCTGTAGATCAGCATTGAAATCCAGTACAGAATGGAAACCAGACAAAAGCCGGCCTGAATTTTCGCCGATGTGGCTTTATTTTTGCCAAACAGCGTGGTGAAATAAACGGCGTCTGTTTTCCACTTAAATTCATTGGAAAAGATACCGGCCGTCATATATGCGGTTATTAAAATTCCCAGCATGGGGAGAAAGGAAGCATTTTCCAGCAGCTGATACCAGCCGTCGTGATAATCAACATAGAAAGGTGTTTCCAATTTCTCGTATTGGCCGATCAGATATTGCTTTTCTTCTTCGGAATAAAGGTCAAGGGCCGCGTCATTCTTGTCGTACAGCCATTCTCTCAGTTGTCTGATTCTGTTTTCGTAAAAGGTATCTTCTCTGATCACAGAGATTTCATCGGCCTTGTAATAGTCATAGATTCGGAAACCGTCAGAATAGGAACGATTGATCAGATCGCGGATCGGGCTGAATCCCTGTTTCCAGCCGTAGGCAATGTTGCTTTGACGGATATCGCTTGACTGCCCTTCAGGTGTGGCATTGATACGCAGATTCTCTTGTATCACGCGATTCAGCAGTTCTTCATCCAGCCAGCCTTCCCAGTCATTTCTGGATTCCCTAAGTTTTTGGACTGCATGGAATCCATATTCTTGTTCTCCTTGTTCGTTTGTCCATGTTACATCCACAGTCATGAATCCGCTTATAGAGAGGAAGCAGGACAAAATAACTGTGGCAAGATACAGGATCAGTGCGATCTTACCGCCTGTTGTGCCAAATATTTTCTTTAGTTCATATCGTATCATCGTTGTTACCTGCTCTTTCTCCAAAATAATAGAGGAACACATCTTCCAGTGTGGCATCGGTCCGGACGGCATCTTCTGTGGGCGGTTTTTTTGAAATGATGCGCAGCTTAGCACCGCCGGGAACGGTTTTTACATTGGACACCTTGAACTGTTTTAAGTAGGTATCGATGCTGCTTTTGGATGCCTGGCAGATCCACACGGACTCCTGCATGGATTCAATGATATGTTCGGAAGTTCCGGAAATCACGAGCTGCCCGTCCTTCATCAACAGGATTTCGTTAGCAATATATTCAATATCGGAAACAATATGGGTGGACAGCAGTACGATCCGATCTTCGGAAAGTTCACTGATGAGATTGCGAAAACGGATTCGTTCGCTGGGATCAAGGCCTGCAGTGGGTTCGTCCAGGATCAGAATTTTTGGATCATTCAGCATAGCCTGGGCAATTCCTGCCCGGCGTTTCATACCTCCGGAGAAAGTCTTCATTTTTTTGTGCTGGTTTTTTGTCAGACCAACCTGCTTCAACAATTCTTTTACACGCTGTTTTGCAGCCGCAGGGCGAATGCCTTTGAGGGCAGCGATGTACATGAGATAATCATAGACGGTAAAATCAGGATAGCAGCCGAAATCCTGCGGCAGATATCCCAGAAGTTTCCGATATTCACCATCCATGGCAAATACATCTTTGCCATTCCAGGTAATTGAGCCGGAAGAAGGTGTTAACAGGGTAGTCAGCATTCGCATGAGTGTTGTTTTGCCTGCTCCGTTTACACCCAGCAGACCATATACGCCACCGTTCATTTGAAAGCTGAAGTCATTGACGGCTTTAAATCCGTCGAAGTCTTTTGTCAGGTTCGATATTTTTAAATCCATAAAGGTTTCACCTCCAAAATTGTTTGCCATTTCTTCCATCCCTGACGAAGGGTATACCAAATTCCGAAAATGGATGCAGCAAACGCCGTGATCCAGACCGGAAAAGAAATGATGGAATAAATGGTGTTATTCATGATCAGCATTGCCCAAATACCGCACCATAAGATGCATAAAAGCATAGCCAGAGCTTCCGAACGGATCTGTTTTGCATACAGAGTTCGAAAACAGATACAGCATGTCACGTTGAAGGGGAGCATGAATTGAATCAGCATTTCCCATATCGTAATCTTTGCGAACACAGAGGCAGCAGTAAAAAAAACGGACAAGAGCAGAAAATCGACTCCGGCAAAGATGGTCAGGCGTGCGGCGTAAATAGAACGGATGGTGTAGTAAGTTGTACATTCTACTTCCATTGCATCGAAAATCCGGCTCTTCCAGAGTTCAGGAAGGATCAGGATCACAAATAGAGGCCCTGTCAATCCGAGTGCACGGCGGATCAGAAAGTCTGTTTTCGTGTGAAATAGGAACAGACAGACACAGGCGAGCAGAAGTCCCTGCAGGAACCACCACCGTTTTTGGATCAGCCTGCTTTGAAGAAAAAGAAAATCGAGTCTGGAAACCGTCTGTTCTGATTCTCCGAAAAGGAAAGATGATTTGGAGACAGCAATCGTTTCAAGCAGTTTTTCCTCGCTGACAGGGACATCACAGATCATGTTTCGGTTCATTTTACATCCTCCTTCCCAATAAATTGCTCCAGTAATTCTTTTGCACGTTTGATCCGGTACTTAACAAGCGGAAGACCGATGTTAAGTATTTTTGCAATTTCTTTTTGTTTTAGTTCCTGAAAATAATACAGGATGGTTATTTCGCGAAGTTCCGGCGGAAGCTTCTCCAGGGCACGATGAATATCCAGTTGCAGGATCAGAGAATCCATCGGATACACCGGCTGCTCGGGCAGTTCTTCCATCGGAATCGCAGTCTGCTTCTTATGGTAGTCCCGGCACAGATTGCCCGCGATCACATATAAATAATTCGCAGCCTTTCCGTAATGATGATACTGACTGAGAGTACGAAAAAATCGGGCGAAGGTTTCTTGTGTCAGATCTTCGGCGTAGCCGATGTCCCGGATGTGCAAACAGCAGTACCGCAAAATCATTGGATAATATTTCCGCACAAAATCTTCGATGGCCTGTTCATCGCCATTTCGCATCCGGTGCAGAAGCAGAAAATCCGCGTCCATGTTTTTCCTCCTCTCATAAAAAATAAAAGCGCTTTCTTATAGTATAACGATTGGGGGACGAAAAAGGATAGGGAAGAAAAACTTTCGAATTATACGCTTGAGAAACTAGAACGATTCGGTGAGATATGGTATTATGGTGGTGGAATTCCTCTGCATTTGTGGAGGAACGTAATGACAAAAAGAAAGACATTAAAGGAACTTACAATAAAAGACAATTTCATGTTCGGGGCAGTTATGTGCGATGAACGTAATTGCAGACGATTGCACAAGCCGCATTGGGGAAAAGAGCACGTTACTATCACAGTCAGATTGATATGGATATGCTTGCGGTGCGGAAAGAATATTTGGAACTTCCAAATGCTTATATCATATTTATCTGTGATTTTGATCCTTTTAAGTTGGGAAAATATCGCTATACATTTAGGCAGCAATGTCAGGAAGAGCCAGAAGCTTTGTTGGATGATGGAAGTATGACGATTTTCCTGAATACCAGAGGAGAGAATCCAAGTGAGGTGTCACCTGAACTAGTGAAGTTTTTAATGTACGTTCGAGCGGATTTAAATGAAAGCACAGCAGATTTTGATGATGATTTTGTAGATAGCCTTCAAAAATCAGTATATGACATTAAGCAGAGTAGAAGAATGGAGGAGCGATATATGCTGACAGAGTTATTGATGCAAGATGAACGAAGGGCGGGACGTATAGAAGGTCGTATAGAAGGTCGTATAGAAGAACGCAGAGACTCCATTCTTGATTTTTTGTCAGAGATTGGAGCGGTGCCGCAATTGCTGCAGGATCAGATCATGCAGGAAGAGCATCTGGAAAAGTTAAGAGCATGGGCTAAACTTGCAGCAAAAGTCGAAACCATCGAACAGTTTATGGAAGATATGTGATGACTGCAGTTGCAAAAAATAAATAATCAAATCTATTTAATCTTTAAACCAATCTAACAGCAGGTTTTATATGTGCCTGTTGTCGTAACAATTCATGCCGAGTCAGGCAAAGCAGTATGAGAATGCAGAGGAATTCTGTGTCTTTCTATCATTACATAAATATGGAATACATTACAATAATAACAGGCGGCAGTCCATTGTGGTGGATTTGCCGCCTGTTGTTTTTGCATGTTATGAAGTTTATTCCTCTGCAATAATGATCTCTTCTGCATACGGAAGTGTCTTGATCCAGTCGCAGAATGTATGCCACTCCTGTAATTTGTGGAAACGTCTTGCAAAATAGATGTTGATCAGTGTTTCATAGTTCATGGTCACTGTACGCATCTGGTTGTAGCTGGACGGAAGAAGCTGGATCATATCATACCAGTCTTCTTTGTTCTTGCCTTCTGTCATGTACTTCTGGCGGATCTTCTCGAGCTCATCTACAACGGTCTGCATAAAAGCAAGAGTGTCCGGAGTCATGTGATCATGGCTGAAATCGTCGATATCGAACGGTTTCGCATGGATCTTGTGCATCGTGCTTGTGGAGTTTGCAACAGTTGCAACTTTGTAAGTATCGAATTCTTTCCCATTTGTGGACTATCTTTTACTATCACAGAAGTGATAGGACACCATTTCGGTTTTCAGAGACTTCGTTTCCTAAAATCTCGCTGCGTATCAATAGCAGCCCTACTCCCCCGCCCGGAAGGCATAGGGGATAGCCTCTACAGGTTCAATCTATTAAATCATGTATATCGTATTCATCTTTATAAGAAATAATTTTAAGGTCGATATTTTTATTTTTACAATATTCAATTTTACGACGGTCGTTCTCTATGAGGGTGTCATATTGATTAGACCAAGAACCGCCTGGTCTTTCATAGTGTTGTAATCCGTTAAATTCAACGAGTCTTTTGAGTACACCATACTTAAATATTGCAAAATCAAACCGTAATCGCCGACCACCTACACCAATCAAATCTGGGAAAGCGTATTGTGCAATAAATTCCACATTGTTTTCCAGTAGTAGAGAGGTTATTTTTTTCTCATTGTTAGAATTGATGCAGCCACAAGACTGAGTATAGCCGAGTCTTATGTTTGCTCCCTTAGTGGCAAAGGTTCTGCCGCAATGTTTACATATGCAAGTCCATGCAGCGATTTCTCCTACATTTTTTGCTCTGGAGACAACCCTTATGTTTTCATCTTCATAGCCAGTCATGTCTGTAACGTTTTTAGTAGCATATCGCATACATCCACAACTTTGCGTGTGGCCTTTAGAGAGATTTCTTGTGTCAACTATGGTTTCATTACCACAATCACATTTGCATCTCCAACGTCCACCGCGTAACCATTCTACAGGGGTTAGCATTCCGATTTTTATATCAGTTAGGTCTTTTTTAGGATACGATTTTCTTGTCTTAGCCATCATAATCACCTCATTGGTATTTTATACCCTTTTCTTTTAAGGAGCAATGTACCAATAGTTGAATATGAAGCGTGTTAGATTGTTTCCCACGGGATTCCAATGGGTGGTTCCCCGTTAGCCACATTAGTGACCCCTGGCGATAACCAGGAAAAGTGTTTCATTGGCAGAAAGAAGTTTACCAATATAACGGAGCCGTAATATCCACAGATACGAAAATCTGACGTACATATTTTCTGTGGTCGCTTCCGGCTCTTCTCAGTTTCTGTGCGAGTCCGAGATCGTTTTCGCCGAGAATGAAGTTACCGTCTTCATCGTAGTAGCTGTCCATGCGAGCCCAACTGTTCATTGGGTTTCTTGCACCGCGGATCGCATTTTCCAGGTTCATGACGCTGGTGCGCTCTAATTTGATCATATATTTTCATCCTTCCAAATGTAAAGTGAGCCCGGAGTGAACGTAGACGGTCAGACCGAATATGCCAAAATCGCGGGCATAGATAATATTATTATACACGGAAGCTCAATGTTGTACAAGAGAGAAAACGATATTGCAGAGCATTATTAACACATGGTATAATTTAAGTTACTGAATGAAAAGAGGGCATCTGTATGTCAGATTATGTAGTAAATGTCTGTGGAGATTCTACGAAAGCCTCCTGGCTGATCAAAGGAGAAAAAAATATCCTTTATGAAGCGGGAATGGCCTACAGCGTAGACAAGATGATTGAAAATATAAAACGGGAATTGAAAGGTGCACCGTTAGATGCGGTGATTTTATCCCATTCCCACTATGATCATTGCGCAGGACTTCCGTTCGTGAAGAAGGAATGGCCGGATGTGGTGGTCTATGGAAGTGCGTATGCTGCAAAGATATTGGAAAAACCGTCGGTTCGTGAGACGATGAAACGACTCAGTACCGATGCGGCAGCAGGGGCCGGTTTGGAACTTCCGCCGTACGATGAAGAGCTGATCAAGATCGATGTGACGGTCAAAGAAGGCGATGTGCTGGAAATCGGTGACCATAAGATCCAGGTCTATGAAACTCCGGGTCATACGAGATGTTCTGTTTCTTATCTGGTAAACGATGATATATTGATGGCCAGCGAAACCATTGGCGTGTTTAAAGGTGGTTGGTATATGCCGTGTTATCTGGTGGGCTATCAGATGTGTCTGGACGCGGTGGAGAAGTTGGAAAAACTTCCTGCGAAACGACTTTTCATCTCTCACATGGGTATCCAGGCCGGTAATCATTCGGAAGAAATGAAGAGATCCTGGGAATTCATCCGTGGGAAACTGGAAGAAACCAAGAATGAGATTGTTGACATCATGAAAACGTACGAAACGGAAGAGGAACGTTTGTTGGTCATGAAAGAGAAGTACCATGACAACGTGGTGGATGAAAGTGAACAGCCGTCCTTTGCATTTCTTTTGAATGCGGCGGCGACATTGAACGTGATAGAGCGTGAATGTATGAATGGATAGAATGTGAAAGGGCAAGACCGTGGATGAAATGGTCTTGCCCCTTTGGTTTTTATTTGGGATTGAATTTCGGCATGATGACATCTGTGATCTCGCCTTCGCAAAGACCACCGAAGAGGAATGCAGTAGCAGAAACCTTAAATGTCTCGCCGTCATAAACAATCTTTGTTCCGTATTCTTTGCGGTCGGTCGGCCATTCGTAGTCGCAGGCGG
>SVDR01000026.1 GCA_015057755.1 Lachnoclostridium sp. | reverse complement strand
CGTCATACACCGTTCTTCAACAACTACCGTCCGCAGTTCTACTTCAGAACAACAGACGTTACAGGCGTTTGCCAGCTTCCGGAAGGCACAGAGATGTGTATGCCGGGCGACAACGTAGAGATGACTATCGAGCTTATCCATCCGGTAGCTATGGAGCAGGGTCTCCGTTTCGCTATCCGTGAGGGTGGTAGAACAGTAGGTTCCGGTAGAGTTGCTAAAATCCTTGACTAATTTCCGGGATTTTCTACGAGCCGTGCATTAAAATGCGTAAATATACCCCAGGGCGAGTTTACTCGCTTCTGGGGTTTTTTGCGCGTTTTAATATAGGGCGACAGCTCGCGAACGAGCAGCGTGCTGCGAGTGTACGGCTCGTTAAAAAATAGAAAAAATTTAAATCTACACGCCTTGCAATTAAATGCGTAAATATACCCCAGAGTGAGCTTGCTCACTTCTGGGGTTTTTTGCGTCTGTTTATGTACAAAAAAACCATACATTTCTCCAGCAATCATTTGGAGATAGTATGGTTTTTTCTATAGATACTAATTTATGTTACCCCGCAATCCTTGCCAATAACTGCACCAGAACCACCATATTGATCATGGCGATCGGATAAGTTGTGGCGTAAGCAGCAACGACATCGTCGGTACCTGCTGTCTGGATAAGAGCAGCTAAGGACGGTGTGCAGGTCATGCTGGCGGTCATAGCGCCGAGTCCGTTAAGGAGCGGCAGTTTTAAAATCTTTCGGCTGAACAGGAAGCCGAGGAAGAACGGAACGAAGATCAGGAATAAGCCGAGGATCGGAAGAACAACGCCGTATGTGGCGAGGATCTGTACTAAGCTCTTTCCACCTTCTGCACCGGCTCCGGCGAAGAAGAGGATCAAACCGATCTCTTTTAATGGATTGATGACACTTGCATTCAGCTTAACGCTGACCGGACCAATGTGACCGAGGTGTCCGAGAAGGAGACCCATGATCAATGGACCGCCGGTCATTCCCAGGGAGAACTGACCGAATCCCGGGATCGGGATTACGATGGAACCGAGGATCATTCCGGTTGCGATGGCAGTTACCAGAGCGAAGAATCCCATCGGAGCGATATCGATCGGCTCTTTTCCGGATTCGCTGACTTTGATTACCGGTTTCATTGCGATCAGGCTGCGCTCATATTCCATGTCAGCATGGAGGAATTTCGGAATTGCCTGAACAAATAATACCTTAAATAATGCACCAAACGGGTACATGATTCCGTAGCCGGCTGCCACACGTGTCATGGCATCGGCGCTTGCGGAAACGGCTTCTTTTGCGGCTGCAAATCCCGGGGAGGAGGTAAATGCACCGGTCATCATTCCGATGGCAACAGGCATTTCAATCTTTGCACCCCAGATCAGTGCCAGACAGATCAGAGAGCCGGTAATTCCGGTACACATACAAATGATAAAATAAGCAACTCCATTTTTTTTCATTCTCTCGATGAAAGAAGAGCCAGCACTGAGTCCGACGGAGGCCATGAAAATAGCCATACCGGTCATCTGGACGCTGGATGGAATCTCGGCTCCAAAATGACCGAAAACCAGACCGACCAGAAAGACTGCAGATGTACTGAGACTGATTCCGCAGATCTTAATTCGACCGAGGAGATAGCCAAAAAAGGCAATGGAGAAGATCATAAGTATCGTAGTTGCAGGTTCTTTCAGAATTAACATGATGTTATTACCTTCTTTTGTTTATTTAGTTGTTTATTGAACCGCTTTGATCAGGCGGAAAACCTGTTCCACAGCTGCTTCCATATTTTTACGGGCATGTTCAGGATCCATGGCTTCCTCCAGAGAGACAACGCCGCGCAGGATCGGGAAAAAGGCATCGATGCCGTGTTCATTGCAGTGAACAGCATCCTCAGTTACAGCACCGGAAAATGCAAGGACGGTCTTTCCGTATTTCTTAGCAATGTTTGCAACACCGCTTGGAGCTTTGCCCATGACGGTCTGTGCGTCCAGACGGCCTTCACCGGTGATGACGATGTCCGCATCTTTTACATAGTCTTCCAGTTTTGTCTCTTCCAGTACAATGGAAATACCGGACTCCAGAACTGCGTTTGTGAAAACAGAGAATGCGAAGCCGAGTCCTCCGGCTGCGCCTGTACCCGGATAATCTGCATCTGCCTTAGCATTTACGGATTTCGCCAGCTCAGCATAGTTTGCCAGCCAGCCGTCCATCATGCGGACAATTTCCGGAGTTGCACCTTTTTGCGGTCCGTAGATCGCGCTGGCGCCCATTGGTCCGCAGAGTGGATTTGTCACGTCGCAGGCGATTTTGAAAGAGCATTCCGAAAGCTCCGGAACAACATGAGCTGCAGAAATGCTTGCGAGAGCTTCCAGACCTGCACCGCAGTGTGGGATCGGTGTTCCGTCGGTAGCCAGAAAATCATATCCCAGAGCCTGAAGCATTCCGACACCGCCGTCATTGGTAGCGCTTCCGCCGATGCCAATAATGAAACGTCTGCAGCCCTTTCGGATGGCATCCAGGATCATTTCTCCGACACCGTAAGTCGTCGTTTTTAAAGGATTTCTCTCTTCTCCGTGTACAAATGTGATTCCGGCCGCTGCAGCCATCTCCATGATTGCTGTATTGGTCTCTTTGATGATACCGTACTGGCAGGAGACTGGTCTTCCGTGCGGTCCGGTAACAGTTATAGTTTCCAGAGTTCCGCCCATACCGATCGTCAGAGCTTCTACGGTGCCTTCACCGCCGTCTGCCAACGGACGGACACGGATATCTGCATTTGGATACACATGTTTAATACCGGTCTCGATGGCGTGACCGGCTTCTAAAGAGGAGAGACTGCCCTTGAGAGAGTCAATTGCGATTGTCACTTTCATAATAATGTACCCTCCTTGTAAAGTTATGGCATATCTTGGTATAGTGTAGCACAAATCCCCCAAGAATGGTATATCCTGAGTTAAAAAATCCCAAAAATCAACTCGGTACAGAGAAACTGCACCGAGTCGAAATTCAGGATTAATATGTATCAAGCGGTGGAAGAACAGAATCCGGAAGCGGACAGGTATATTTACCGCCGTTGCGTTTTGTCACTTCTTTTTTCGCTGCCTCAATGACATCTGGGCGGTCCATCGTGCGGATGCAGGACAGAGCCATAACTTTTGCCGCGGTCAGAGTACCTTTGTGGGCGATCGGACTGCAGGACTGGGCTACCATCTGCCAGGAATGTCCCACGTTGCCGATGCAGGCAGTCGCTACGTTGATGTTCAGAGTCGGGCATGCATAGCCAACGTCACCGACATCCGTAGAACCTGCGATCAGTTTGATTTTATCCGGGTTGAACGGGTGGATTTCGGAATCCAGAGGACGTTCCAAAATTTCTTCCAGGCGATCCTCGCCATACGTTTCGATGATCTGCTCTTTGATCGCCTGTTTAGTAATGTCATTGTATGTGTTCAGGAATTCTTTCGCCAGGGCATAATCGGAATCGTCCCATTTCGGAGCGCCGACTTCTCTCAGACATTCGTCTGCAATGGCAGCAAGGGCATTATTCGGTAAATATTCTGTAAATGCCATGGAGAGGTCTGCCTGATACTGGGTGTCAGTCATGATGGCAGCACCGCGGGCGCAGTTTTTCACGCGCTCGTAAAGGTCTTTGACCTGCCATACCCATGGAGAACGAACTTCGTAACGGATGATCGCATGGTCCTGAACCACGTTCGGAGCAGTTCCGCCTGCATCAATATAAGCGTAGTGGATGCGGGCTTCCGGAATCGTATGCTCTCTTAAATAATTACAGCCGATGTTCATCAGCTCGCAGGCATCGAGGGCACTTCGTCCAAGATGCGGGCTTCCGCCTGCGTGGGAGGAAACGCCGGTAAAAATGAAATTTGCGCCCATGATCGCATTGTAGTGGGTGGCTTCAACCGCATTTTTGGTGGCCGGATGCCATGTATACACGAAATCTACATGATCAAACATGCCGGCTCTCGCCATAAACTGCTTGGAACCTGCGCCTTCTTCTGCCGGACAGCCAAAATAAATGATCGTACCGTCTTTTTGGTTGGCTTCCAGATATTCTTTGACGGCGATAACGGCGGCGAGGGAACCGACACCGAGACAGTTATGTCCGCATCCATGACCAGGTGCACCCTGGATGATCGGCTCCTTTGTCGTCTGACCTGCTTTCTGGCTGAGGGCAGCCAGCGCATCGTACTCGCCTAAGATGCCCATGACCGGTTTTCCAGTTCCGTAGGAGAAGGTTCCTGTGAAACAGGTCGGAATGCCTGCGTCGCCTTTTGTCAGTGTGAATCCTTCTTTTTCTAAAATATCGCAGATCAGATCTGCAGACTTTGTCTCATGAAATGCCAGCTCAGCATATTCCCAAATTTTATCATTCGCCTCGATGATCATAGCAGATTTCTCATCGATGATCTGTTCAATAAATCTTAATTCGCTCATAATGTCTGTCCTTTCTGATACAAGAAACTTTTGTGTGATAATATGATAAAGTATCGTCAATCATGAGTTTACTATATTTCAATGGAAAGAACAAGAGTGTTTTGGAATAATTTGGGTTTTGAGGCAAAGTTGCGGCACAGTATTTACCGAAAAGGTGGAAACTGGTATACTACAGATAAGCAATGAGCAAGGAGGTGCATCATGGCAAAGAAAATTTACGTGGCTGATGATGAGAAAAATATATGTTTCCTGATCCAGAACTTTTTGGAAAAGGAAGGCTTCGAAGTGACCTGTTTCCACGATGGCGAATCCATTTTGGAGGCATGTGAGAAAGAAATGCCGGATCTCTGTATTCTGGATGTGATGATGCCGGGGATGGACGGTCTGACCGTTTGTACCCAGATCAGAAAGAGAAGCCATGTTCCGATCATTATCGTGTCGGCAAAGGACTCCCCGCTGGACAGAATCACGGGGATCACTCTGGGTAGCGATGATTATCTGGTAAAACCATTCCTTCCGCTGGAGCTGGTAACTCGTGTGAAAGCATTATTCCGCCGTGTGGATGCGTTTGCGGGACCGGAAGAGGAGACGAAAGATACGCTGGAATTTGGCGACATTATCCTGTACACAAAGCGTCGCGCGGCTCAGTTAAAAGGAGCTGATTTCGCACTCACTCCGCTGGAGTTTGATTTTCTGAACCATATGTTGGAATATCCGGAGCATGCAGCCAGCAGAGATGATCTGTTGAAGGCGCTCTGGAAGGTGGACAGCAGGGAAGTGGACACAAGAGCTGTGGATGATATGGTGAAGCGTCTGAGAAAGAAACTGAAGGAACAGGGAAGCGTTGTGAAGATTGAGACAGTATGGGGATACGGTTTCCGTCTGATCGCCGGAGGAGAATGATGAAAGTAAGTATCCGGATGAAAATCTTTTTGCCGGTAACGATCATTTTGATCGCCTTTCCGCTGGCGGTCTGGTTCATGTTCCGGTACACTCTGGATGTACATATGAATTACAATGTGAAACGTGATCTGGAACTGACCATTTCTCGCGTGGAAAAAGTCATCAATGAAAATCATCTGGCTTCGGCGGCTGCAAAAGCCATCGGAGCAGAGGAAGATCCGGAAAAAATCCTCTCGCTGCTTCAAAATGAAATGCAGGCTGAGGGAACGGAGACACGGATGATGGCAGTCAGCGGCGGATACCGGGTGCTTTACCCGGTCAATTTTGATGACAGACCAGAGATGACGGAGTTTTATTCTCTGTTTCTGACAAAAGCAACGGGGACGGAGGAATTTTGGGAGCAGGGACGGATCCTGGAAGAGACCGTTGGCGATGAAACGTTTCTTCTATATTATCGTCATGTGGAAAATGAAGATCCTGACCGGGTCAAACATATTATTTTGTATACTCCGATTTATGATACAGGTGCGATCTTGGACCAGATGTCGCAGTTTCTGCTGCTGATCATGGTCGGAATCGCTGTGATTGTTATTATTTTATTCTGGTTCGTTGCCGGAAGTATTTCCGGACCGCTGATCCGACTGAGCGAGGCAGCCCGCGGTATCGGTGAAAAGAAGTTTAAAAAAGTAGAAACGGGAGCGACCGTAAAGGAGCTTCTGCAGCTGGAGAATGAGATCAACCAGATGCAGGAAAAACTGGCACAGGCAGATCAGGCGGAACGGACATTTTTCCAGAATGCGTCCCACGAACTGAGGACTCCGCTCATGTCCATCAGCGGCTATGCCCAGGGAATTCAGTGCGGAGTTTTTGAAGATACGGCTCAGGCAGCTGGGATCATTCTTGATGAGAGCACGCGGCTGACCGAGGTGGTGGACGGAATCCTGACGCTGACCAGAATGGACCAGCTCCGTTATCAGGTGGTTCCGGTGGAAATGAACATCGAGAGTTTTGTGGAAGAACGGCTGGAACTTTTGGAAGGATTTGCATTTTCTCAAAACAAAAAACTGGTCTTTGAACCGGCATCCGAGCATAAAATGATTGTGGATGCAATGCTTCTGGAGCGTGCATTTTCCAATGTGGTTTCCAACTGTATCCGCTATGCGAAGCTGCAGGTAACTGTGGCAGTGGAAGGGCAGGAGGATCAGGTAAGGATCGTGATCCGCGATGACGGACCGGGCATTCCGAAGGAAGAACTGGGACGTATTTTTGACCGTTTTCATAAAGGAAAAAATGGAAATCATGGTCTTGGACTGGCGATCGCCAGGGCTTCTCTGGAATATATGGGCGGTACGATCCATGCGGAATCGTCTCCGGACGGAGCTGTCTTTGTAATTGAATTACCGCATGATTGCCACAGCTTTGCCCCAGAAGAGCAGGTGTAGAAATGATATAATACGATTAGAGTAATATATCCGTTCGTCTGCAGGACGAAGGAGACACGATAGATGCAAAGGAGGACGATGAGATGAAGAAACTCATGTTTATCGTAAGTCTGGTGTTCTGTCTGTTCTGCACACCGCTTGTTGGTTTGGCAAACCCGACAGAAGAAGAGAAGGCAAAGTACGAGGAAGCGATTTCTGAAAAATATATTGAGATGTTAAAGGGAAGCATTGCACTCGATAAGAGCAGTGCGGAACTGACGACTTATCTGGTAACCTGGCTGGAGGCTGAGAAACAGCCGAGAGAAGCGAAGAAGATCATTGTAAAGATCGATGCGCTGAAAGCAGAGCAGGCGAAGAAAGCGGAGAGCATGGACCCGTATCTTCTTGCGAAGAAAACTTGTGACGAAAAGTGCAACGCAGAGGGTGCCAATGCGGCTTTGGAAAATATTATCCGAATCCAGAACAACAAGCTGAAAGATCAGGAAGATCTTGCAAAGCTCTGGAAACAGGTGATGGAATTACTGAAATAGTTTACGACGAGATAAATGGCTGTGAAGCAACAGATGCTTTACAGCCATTTTGTGTCTTTTGTGTGATGTTAATCTCTTACAGCCGGAATGTACGCAGCAAGAAGATCCAGAGAGAAGTTTGCCACCAGATCTTCCGGAAAGTCTGCTTCTCGGATCACCTCTAAGGCAGAGGAGTGGTTTCCGACTGTGTGGGTAAAATGAGAATCGCTGCCCATAAGGACCGGAACCTCGTAGTGTTTACAGTGCTCTAAGAGGATCAGGTCATTTTCGCGTGCGCCCTGACGGCTGCTGTCCGGAGCCAGAGAAGAGTTGTTGAGCTCCAGCAGTTTACCGTGCTGTTTTGCACCGCGCACAACGGCCTCCAGATCCAGCGGATATCTGCCGTCGTCCGGATGCCCGATGATCTTAACATAAGGATTTTCCATTGCGCCAAGGACAGCGGCTGTATTTTCTTCGCGTGTGCCGAATGGAAGGCAGAGGTCGTGAAGGCTGGCGATGGTGTAATCCAGTCGTTTTAACGCCTTTTCGGATAAATCAATAGTTCCTTTGTAGTCCATGATGTTTAATTCACAGCCAAATAGAACGCGGACGCCTTCCACGTATCTCGGAATGGTTTTAAAGCACCAGAAATATACTTCGTCCATGGTTCCCCGCATGGACGGTGCATGATCGCTGATTCCCAGGATGGGAAGTTCTTTGAGTGCGGCTGCATGGATCATCTCGGAAATCGTTGCATATGCGTGACCGCTGGCGATGGTGTGGGTATGTAAATCTGCAAAATCTTTCATTGTATCAGCTCCTTTTGAGATATCATATCATATTCTGCGCCGGAAGACCAGAAGTGTCAGAATAGAAATAAAGGGGTGGAAATATTGCCCGGAATATGGTTAAATAGAAGTAGCGACATTTTGCCGGAATGTCCGGCGACAGAAAGAGGTAATGACATGCAGACAATGGCAGATTTGATGGATGAGCTTGAGGCTACCCTGAAAAAAATCAGAGTGGGCGATGTAGTGACCGGTACGGTCATTGATGTGACAGAGGACGCGGTTCTTGTGGATTTGAAGTCTTACTGTGACGGTGTGATCCGCAAGGCAGACCTGAGCGAGGATCCGGATTTTAATATGATGGAAGCGATTCATCCGGGAGATGAGATCACAGCAACCGTTCTCGCGACAAATGACGGCGAGGGCAATATGGTGCTTTCTAAAAAAGAGGCAAACGCAATTTTAGCTTGGGATAAATTAAGACAGATGATGGAAGACCGCACAGTTGTGAAGGTAAAGATCCAGGAAGTGGTAAATGCAGGTGTGATCGCGTATCTGGAAGGCATTCGCGGATTTATTCCGGCTTCCCGTCTTTCCGACGAATTTGTGGAGGATCTTACAGAGTGGGACGGCAAGATGATCGAGGTTACTGTGATCACAGCAGACGAAGAGAACCGCCGTCTTGTATTATCCGGCCGTGAGGCAGCAAGAGAGAAAAAACAGGCAGAGACCAATAAAAAGATTGCGAAATGCGAAGTTGGCGCAGTGATGAACGGTACCGTAGAGACATTAAAGGACTACGGTGCATTTGTGGCGCTGGAAAATGGTCTGACAGGACTGCTTCACATTTCCCAGATCAGCACTCAGAGGATCAAACATCCGGGTGTGGTATTGAAAGAAGGCCAGGAAGTGACCGTGAAGATCATTTCCACAGCAAACAATAAGATCAGTCTCAGCATGAAAGAACTGATCGAGGAGCAGGCAGAGGCCGAGTCCCACGAGACATATGATTATAAGGAAGAGGGCCAGGCAAGCACAGGGCTTGGTGCGCTTCTGAAAGGTCTGAAGTTTAATTAATGACAGATCTGGTGTCATGCAGTTTCCTCGCAATGAGCATGGCTGCAGGTGTGATTCCTGTGCATGAGAGGAGACAGTGCATTGGCAAAACTCAATGGAAATACGGATCAGGTCGATCAGTGGAAATCGACCATGTTCCTTTACAGTTCAGCGCTCAAATCGATCAATACAAAGATTGAGATCCTGAACAATGAATTTATCCAGCTTTACAATTATAATCCGATCGAGCATGTGACTTCCAGGTTAAAGACTCCGCAGAGCATTGTGAAAAAACTGAAAGACAAGGGCCGCGAAGTGGATATCGACAACATGGTGGAATATGTCAACGATATCGCTGGAATCCGGATCATCTGCTCATTTATGTCGGATATTTATCCCATCGCGGATATGATCGCAAAGCAGGCGGATATTACCGTCCTTTATGTGAAGGACTATATTAAGAATCCGAAAGAAAACGGTTACAAGAGTTATCATATGGTGGTGACGATTCCCGTTTATCTCAGTGACGGCAAGATTGAAACGAAGGTGGAGATCCAGATCCGCACGATCGCCATGGATTTCTGGGCATCTCTGGAGCACAAGATCGCGTACAAATTTGAGGGTCATGCTCCTGCCTATATCGAAGCAGAGCTGAAAGCCTGTGCAGATATGGTGCATATGCTGGATGACAAGATGTATTCTCTGAATCAGGCGATCTCAGAGTATTCGGATGAAAGAACAGACACTACGGAGGAAACGTAAATGAGAGCAGTACTTCAGAGAGTAACAGAGGCAACGGTCCGAGTGGACGGCGAAGTGGTCGGTTCCATCGGAAAAGGATTTTTTATCCTTCTGGGTGTTTCTGATGAAGATAATGAAGCAGTAGCCGATAAGATGGCTGACAAGATCTGCAAACTGCGTATTTTTGAGGACGAAAACGGAAAGACCAACCTTTCTCTGGCAGATGTGGGCGGCGAGGTGCTGGTGGTAAGCCAGTTCACACTCTACGCAGACTGCAGAAAAGGAAATCGTCCGAGTTTTGTAAAGGCAGGGGCGCCGGATGAGGCGAACCGCCTGTACGAATATTTCATGGAACGCTGCAAGACACATGTGGAAAAGGTCGAGCACGGTATTTTTGGCGCAGACATGAAGATCTCACTTGTAAATGACGGACCGTTTACACTGATGTTAGACAGTCAGGAGTTATTTACAAAATAATTTGTCCCGAACAGGGGAGGGAATCCGGGGGAACCCGGCATGAAAGATCCTGATGAAATTTATATATTTACAAAGGAGAGGGTAACAATGAGTGGTAAAGATTTAGAAAAAGCACTGTTATGGGAAACTCCGCACATCGCGAAAGAGGCTCCGGCTCAGTTAGAAGAAGCTGCAGCTTTCTGCGAAGGCTACAAGAAATTCCTGGATGCAGGTAAGACAGAGCGTGAGTGCGTAACAGAAGCGATCAAGATGTTAACAGCAGCAGGCTACACAGAGTTCGATGAGAACACAGCTTACAAGGCAGGCGACAAAGTGTACTGGAACAACAGAGGTAAAGCTCTTGTTGCAGCAACATTCGGTACATTAAGCCCGGAGGAAGGTATCCGCATGAACGGTGCTCACATCGATTCTCCGAGACTTGACTTAAAGCCGAACCCGTTATTCGAAAAAGGCGATATCGCTTATTTAAAACCGCACTACTACGGCGGTGTTCGTAAATACCAGTGGACAACAGTTCCGCTTGCAATGCACGGTACAGTTGGTTTAAAAACAGGCGAGATGGTAGACATCGTGATCGGTGAAGATGAAAACGATCCGGTATTCTGCATCACAGACCTCCTTCCGCACCTTGCTGCAGACCAGAACAGCAGAAAGCTCGGAGAAGGCGTAAAAGGTGAAGAATTAAACATCATCATCGGTTCCATTCCGTTCATGAGCGAAGACGAAGAAGATAAAGTAAAACAGCCGGTGAAATTACTCGCTATGAAGCTGTTAAATGAAAAGTACGGTATCACAGAAAAAGATTTCACACGCGCTGAGATCGAGATGGTTCCGGCTTACAAGGCAAAAGACGTTGGTCTCGACAGAGGTCTCATCGGCGCATATGGTCAGGATGACAGAGTTTGCGCATACACAGCTCTCATGGCTGATATGGAGACAAAGATGCCGACTCGCACAACAATGACAATCCTCGCTGATAAAGAGGAAATCGGTTCCGTTGGCAACACTGGTCTCAATTCCGATTTCGTTCTCCACATTGTAGAGGACATCTGTGCAAACCAGAACAACGCAAACGTTAGAAAGACACTCCGCAACTCCCTGTGCTTATCTTCTGACGTAAATGCTGCTTACGATCCGACATGGTCTTCTGTATACGAAGAGAGAAACTCCAGCTACATCCACAAGGGCTGCGTACTCACAAAGTACACAGGTGCAAGAGGTAAGTCCGGCTCCAACGATGCAAGCGCAGAGACAATGACAAAAGTCATCAACATGATGGATGCAGAGGGCGTTTACTGGCAGACAGGTGAACTCGGTGCTGTTGACGTAGGCGGCGGCGGAACAATCGCTCTTCTCGTTGCTCACATGGATGTGGACGTTGTAGACCTTGGTGTGCCGATCCTTTCCATGCACGCTCCGTTCGAGCTTGCTTCCAAACTTGATGTATACAATACATACAAGGCATTCTGTGCATTCTACAAATAAAGTGTGGATTTCATTGAGTAAATAAAATAGTATATCTGTAGAAAAACCATACTATCTCCAAATACGGTTGACTACCTTTGCTTCGATACGATTTTATCCGACTGTAACCGGTCGCGATAAAAGCGTTTGCGACCTTTGTACAGTCGAAAATCTTTCGAAGCGCAGTCGTCCAACCTATCATTGGAGATATGTATGGTTTTTCTATCAGATACTATATTTATTTACCAATACAAATCCACTTGTATTTTGCAAACCATCAATTTCCAGTTAATATTTGTATTTTATTTAGTGGATAATATAAAGTTCTGATAGAAAATCCCATACTATACTCAAATCTTTGGCTAAACGACTGCGCTTCACAAGTTTTGCGCCCTTACAGAGGTCGCAAGCGCATTTATCGCGACCGTCGTAAGGGCGGATAAAACGCTGTGAAGCAAAGGCAGTCAGCCTAATTTGAGATAGTATGGGATTTTCTGCAGATACTTATATTATTACTAAATGAAACCCCCACTTAATTTCTTAAAAAACTGTGAAAACTCTTTTCATTAAAAACGCTTTATGTTAAAATCGCCAAAGTGGGGCTTTGCACCCGTATAACCTAGGAATTTTGAGAGGGAAGGTACGATGACGAGAAAAAATATGGTAAAGGCCGGTCTTGCGATGGCAGCAGCCATGGTGATGTTGGCCGGTTGTGGAAATAATACAGCGACAGAAACAACAACGGTAGCGACTGTGACAGAGACAACGGTTGCCCAGGAAGTAGCAGAGGGAAGCCTGGTACTTGGCGAGTACAAAGGACTGTCTCATACAAAGATCAAAGATGAGGTTACATCCGGTGAGGTAGAGGCACATATTCACGGCCTTGCAGTTCAGTATCCGCCGAGAAAGACAGATCGTCTTGCGAAAGAAGGCGACACAGCGAATATTGACTATGAAGGAAAGCTGGACGGTGTTGCATTTGAGGGCGGCACAGCATATTCTCATGATCTGGACCTTGGTTCCGGCGAGTTTATCGCAGGATTTGAGGAAGCTGTGATCGGTATGATGCCTGGCGACGAGAAGGATATTCCGCTCACATTCCCAGAGGATTACTTCAACGACGAGCTGGCAGGAAAAGACGTTGTTTTCCATGTAAAACTGAACTACGTAACAAATGCAGATGAGATCGAGGTTAACGATGAGCTGGCTCAGCGTGTGACTTATAAAAAAGATGCGACTCTGGAGCAGTTAAAAGCAGAGAGCCGTGAAAAGATGGAGATCAATGCGGAAGTGTATTATTATCTGGAATCGGCAGCAGAACTGTTAACTCAGGTAGTGGAAAATTCTGAGATTACTATCGATTCCGCACTGGCAGAAGAAAGAGTTGCTGCGTTTAAGGATCAGTATGTGGCTCAGGCTATGCTGTACGGCATGGACTATACAAGTTTCCTTGCAGCATTCATGAACACAACTCCGGAGCAGGCAGAGGCAGACGTGGTAAATTCTATCAAAGAAGAGATGGTTATGAATGAAATCATCCGACGTGAGAATATTCAGGCAACAGATGAGCAGAAAGCGAAGGTTGCATGGATCAACGGCTGTGAGAGTCCGGAAAAGCTCGAGGAGCGTTACGGCGAAGAGCAGACAGAAAAGATGTATGGCATGTATGCGGGAACTTACTTCCTGATTGAGAATGCTGCGAAATAAATGGTGAAAGGCAGAAGGATTTTGATTATGAAGAAAAGCAATTTAGCAAAGATCGGTCTTGCGATGGCAGCAGCTATGGTTGTTGTAACAGGCTGTGGAAAGAGTGAGACTGCTGCAACAGAGGCAACAGCAGCAACAACAGCGGCAGAGGAGACAACCGCATATGAGACAAAGTCCGCAGAGGAACTGGTGGACGAGGCAAAGATCGTTCTCGGCGATTATAATGGCTTAGCACGTACGATCGTA
Source organism: Lachnoclostridium sp. (assembly GCA_015057755.1). The sequence continues at coordinate 15,487 of SVDR01000026.1, read as the reverse complement.
AAGACAGAGATTACAGAGTCTTATGTTCAGGGTGAGCTGGAGTACCTTGCCAGCATATATCCGGTAGAGGTAACAGGTCGTCCGGCGCAGATTGGCGACGTGGCAAACATTGATTATACAGGCTATGACGGAGATGTGGCATTTGAAGGCGGTACAGCAGCAGGCTACGATCTGGAACTGGGAAGCGGTACATTCATTGACGGTTTCGAAGACGGCATTGTTGGTATGGAGATTGGCGAGGAAAGAGATCTGAACCTCAAATTCCCGGAGGAGTATCACAGTGCAGATCTGGCAGGCAAAGAAGTTGTGTTTAAGGTAAAATTAAACAGCCTCGCAAGTGCAGAGAATTCCAAAGTGGATGACGATCTTGCAAAGAGAGTGATGGACGATGCAAGTGCGACTTTAGAGCAGTTAAAAGAAGAAGTTCAGAAGGATCTGGAGCTTCAGGCTGAATACGAATATTATGTAAATGCAGGTGCAGAGGTTCTGGCAAATCTGGTTGCGGTTTCTGAGATTACCGTGGATCCGGATGCTGCAGAGCAGATGCTCTACCAGATGGAAACAACTTATCAGGCTCAGGCTGCGATGTATGGCTTTGCATACGAAGATTTCTTATCCTACTTCCTTGGTATGACACCGGAAGAGCTGGGTATGTATGCAGAGAGTATTGTGAAGCAGGAAATGGTTCTGAACGAGTTAGTTAAAAAGGAAAACTTATCTGCAACGGATGCACAGAAGGATATGATCGCTCAGATGAACGGTTTTGCTGACGCAGCAGCGTTCCTTGAGCAGATTGATGCAGCGGCGGCTGAAAATGTATTCAACATGGGCGCAGCAAACTATTTCCTTCTCGAAAATTCGATTGAAGTAGAATAAACGATGATGAAAAGAAAAGCATTATTTTTTGATATTGATGGCACACTTCTCACAGACGGAACGAAAGTTTTGCCTCAAAGTGCAGAAGAAGCGATCAAGAAAGCGCGCGCAGCCGGTCATATGGTATTTATCAACACCGGACGTTCCAGGATCTTAATGCAGGAGCTGGAAGGCAGGATTGAGGTAGACGGTTATCTTTGCGGTTGTGGAACGCTGATCGAGGTGCAGGGACGCAAGCTGATGCACCACCTGATCTCCGCAGAGCGCCGTTTCGAGATCCAGAGGGGAATCCTTCAATATAAACTGGACGGAATCCTGGAGGGACCGAACGGGATCCTCGTACAGCCTGGCCAGTCTCATATGCCTGGTGTGCAGCGAGTAAAAGACCGCTTCCTTGGAAGCGGTGTAATGTTCGAAGCAGACTGGACCAATGGACCGCTTCTGTTTGATAAGTTCTGTGTTTTACAGGATGAAAACAGCGATATAGAAGGTTTTAAGAAGTTCTTAGAACCGGATTTTGCGTGGATCGACCGAGGACATGGATTATTTGAGTGCGTTCCGAAAGGATTCGACAAGGCGACCGCTATGGAATTCATTTTGCATTATTTCCAGATTCCGTGGGAAGAGTCCTATGCTTTTGGAGACAGCAGCAATGACCTTGCCATGATCAAATACGCCTGCCATTCTGTCATTATGGAAGAGCACGCGGCAGTGCTGGAACCGTATGCGGAACTTATTACGAAGAAAGTGGAAGAGGACGGAATCGCGTACGCGTTTGAAGTGCTGGGGATCGTGGAGTAAATGACGAGGTCTCAAGTGAAACAGACAAGTGACCGCGAGTTGTCGGTATAACAGGAAAGAGCGGTAAATCAACGTCCGGATTATGGGAATAAAAGACAGTCCAACCATAAAAACCAACTAAGGGGCATCTCGCAATTGAGATGCCCCTTTTACGTTAACCTATTGATTAATTCTCCGGCTCGATCAGACCGTAAGTGTTGGCTTTTCTCTTGTAAACCACGTTGATCTGCTCTGTCTCGGAATTGAGGAACATGAAGAAGTCATGTCCTAACAGTTCCATCTGTAAGCAAGCTTCTTCCGGATCCATCGGTTTCATCGCGAAGCGTTTGGTCTTCACGATCTTGATGCTCTCATCCGGCTCTGCCTCTTCCTGGATAAACAGATCGCTGAATGCAGTTGCGCTCTGTTTTTTGTCGATGATCTTTGTTTTATATTTTTTGATCTGACGCTCGATAACCTCTTCTACAAGGTCGATAGAAACGTACATATCGTTGGAGTCCTGTTCAGCACGGATAATGGTGCCCTTGATCGGAATGGTGACCTCAATATTCTGACGGCCTTTTTCCACACTTAATGTAGCATGCACTTCAGTATCCGGAGAAAAATAACGGTCGAGTTTTGAAAGTTTGTTCTCTACAGCCTCTTTTAAAGGTTCAGTCACGTTGATGTTTTTGCCACTAATGATATAACGCATAGAATCACTCCTTCTTTATTAGGATGGCTTCATTATAACACATAATTCTGTAAAAAACAACCAATATTAGAAAGATTTGCGACAATTTAAGATTATTAAAAAAGTATTAAAACGATAACAAAACTGTTGACAGGGGTCGTCATTTGTCAATGGTTTTAGGGAAAAAAGTAGTTGAGAAATGGAATTTTATAAAATGTGTACAAAAATAAAACAACTGAGAATTCGACGGGAATCGAGGGTTTTCCCGTGGATAAAATTGTGGATAATGTGGATAACTTGGTGTATAAGTGGATTTATCCCTTAAAATGGGCATATTTTAGGGGGACAGATTTCAACAAGACAATTGTGGATTAGTGTGGATAAAGTGGATAAGTAAAAAATCGAACATAATTTTTGTGCAATTTGTCTGGTTTACAATAAAAATGGGAATTATGTTGACGGGGAATATGTTAATAATTTGTGACTAAAGTGTAAAAAATTACGGAACCCGTTGAATTGAGAATGTGAAAGTGCTAAAATATAAAGGATTGTATCATTAGGTAACTATACCAATTTATAAGCTAGGAGCGTGAACATGGGTCTTTTTGAAAAAGTGTTTGGTACACACAGCGACCGTGAGTTAAAAGCGATCAAACCGATTGTAAATAAAATTGAGAATCTGCGTCCGACGATGCAGGCGATGAGTGATGAGGAATTAAGGGACCAGACAAGAAAATTTAAAGAGCGTCTGGCAAACGGCGAGACTCTGGATGATCTTCTTCCGGAGGCGTTCGCGACTGTTCGTGAGGCAAGTAAACGAGTTTTAAATATGGAGCATTATCAGGTTCAGCTGATCGGCGGTGTGGTTCTCCACCAGGGCCGTATTGCTGAGATGAAGACCGGTGAAGGTAAAACTCTCGTTTCCACATGTCCGGCATATTTAAATGCACTGGCAGGAAAGGGCGTTCACATCGTTACTGTCAACGATTATCTTGCAAAGCGAGATGCTGAGTGGATGGGTAAAGTCCATGAGTTCCTCGGATTAAAAGTAGGTGTGGTTTTAAACCACATGGACCCGAAGGAGAGACAGAAACAGTACGGCTGTGATATCACTTACGTTACAAACAACGAGTTAGGTTTCGACTACCTTCGTGACAATATGGCGATCTATAAAGAAGAGATGGTTCTTCGCGGTCTTGATTATTGTATCATCGATGAGGTTGACTCTGTATTGATCGATGAGGCGAGAACTCCGCTTATCATTTCCGGTCAGAGTGGAAAATCCACAAAGCTTTACGAGATGTGCAACATTCTCGCACAGCAGATGACTCTGGGTGAGGAGACTGAGTTCAACAAGTTAGCAGCTTTATTAGGCGAAGAGATGACTGAGTCCGGTGACTTTGTTATGAACGAGAAGGACAAAGTTGTGAACCTGACAGCAGACGGTGTGCAGAAGGTAGAGCGTTTCTTCCATATTGATAACCTGGCAGATCCGGAGAATCTGGAGATCCAGCACAATATGATCCTTGCTCTTCGTGCGCATTATATGATGCACCGTGACAAAGACTATGTAGTAAAAGACGGTCAGGTTATGATTGTTGACGAGTTCACAGGCCGTATTATGCCGGGCCGTCGTTATTCTGATGGTCTCCATCAGGCGATCGAGGCTAAGGAGCGTGTAAAGGTTCGTAAGGAGTCCAAGACTCTTGCAACGATCACATTCCAGAACTTCTTCAATAAATTTAAAAAGAAAGCCGGTATGACCGGTACTGCCCAGACAGAGGAGAAAGAGTTCCGTAACATCTACGAGATGGACGTTATCGTGATCCCGACCAACGTTCCGGTACAGCGTAAGGACCATGAGGACGCCGTTTACAAGACAAAGAAAGAGAAATTCATTGCTGTTGTAAATGAGATCGAGGCGACTTACAAGAAGGGTCAGCCGGTACTGGTTGGTACGATCACCATCGAGACTTCTGAGATGCTGAGCCAGATGCTGAAAAAGCGCGGTATTCCGCACAATGTCCTCAATGCGAAGTTCCATGAGCGTGAGGCGGAGATCGTTGCCGACGCAGGTATGACAGGCGCAGTTACGATCGCGACCAACATGGCCGGTCGTGGTACAGATATCAAGCTGGACGATATTGCGAAGGCTGCCGGCGGTCTGAAGATCATCGGTACGGAGCGTCACGAGTCCAGACGTATCGATAACCAGCTCCGCGGTCGTTCCGGTCGTCAGGGTGACCCGGGTGAGTCTCGTTTCTACATTTCCCTGGAAGATGACCTGATGCGTTTATTCGGTTCTGAGAAGCTGATGGATATGTTCAACGCTCTCGGTGTTCCGGAGAATGAGCAGATCGAGCATAAGATGTTATCTTCTGCCATTGAGAAAGCACAGCAGAAGATCGAGACCAACAACTACGGTATCCGTGAAAACCTGTTAAAGTACGACGAGGTTATGAACGAGCAGCGTGAAGTGATCTACGCAGAGCGTCGTCAGGTACTGAACGGCGAGAATATGCGTGACGTGATCGTGAAGATGATGAACGATATTGTAGAAAACGCAGTTGATATGTCTGTCGGCGATGACCAGCCGGCGGAGAAATGGGACTACAGAGAGCTCAATGATCTCATTCGTTCCGTGATCCCGCTGGAGCCGATCCTCTATTCAGAGGATATGAAGGGTATGAAGAAGAACCAGTTAAAGCATATCCTGAAAGAGCAGGCGGTGAAGCTTTATGAGGCTCATGAGGCACAGTTCCCGGATCCGGAGAAGATCCGTGAGATTGAGCGTGTGATCCTTTTAAAGGTTATTGACAATAAATGGATGGCCCATATCGACGATATGGAGCAGTTAAAGCAGGGTATCGGTCTCCAGGCATACGGACAGAAGGATCCGCTTGTAGAATACAAGATGAATGCCTTCGATATGTTCGAAAATATGTCTGCTGCGATCCAGGAAGAGACGGTACGTGTCCTGACTCATGTAAGAGTTGAGCAGGATATCAAGAGACAGAAAACTGTCAAAGTGATCAGCACAAACCGTGATGACAGTGTCGCACAGGCACCGAAGAAGGCAGAGCAGAAGATTTATCCGAACTCTCCGTGTCCGTGTGGTTCCGGTAAGAAATATAAACAGTGCTGTGGCAGACTGGCTTAATATAAGGGGGACCGGATTCAATGGTTGAGTTAGACCAGTTTAAATACACATTATCCACATATGAAAAACCGATCCAGGAAGTGCGTGTTGCGCTGAATCTGGACGCTAAGCTGAAAAAGATCGATGAGCTGGACAGAACGATGGAAGAGCCGAGTTTCTGGGAGGATGCAGACAGAGCTGCCAAGATGGTAAAGGAAGCAAAGTCTCTGAAAGATACGGTAGAAGGTTTTAACAAGCTTCAGAACCAGCATGAAGAAATTGGTATGCTGATCGAGATGGGCTACGAGGAAAATGACCCGGAGATCATTCCGGAGATTCAGGAGATGATGGATGAGTTTGTATCCGAGTTCGAGGCGCTTCGTCTCCGTACTCTTCTGACAGGCGAATATGACAGCAACAATGCAATTTTAAAATTAAGTGCCGGCGCAGGCGGAACCGAAGCCTGCGACTGGTGCAGTATGTTATACCGTATGTACTGCCGTTGGGCGGAGCGCAAAGGATTTTCCGTGGAAGTTCTGGATTTCCAGGACGGTGATGAAGCGGGAATCAAGTGGGTGACCGTTCAGATCAACGGTGAAAATGTATACGGATATATGAAGTCCGAACGCGGCGTACACCGCCTTGTTCGTATTTCTCCGTTCAATGCCAACGGAAAGAGACAGACATCGTTCGTATCCTGTGATATTATGCCGGATATCGAGGAGGATCTGGACGTTGAGATCAATATGGATGATCTTCGTATTGATACTTACCGTTCCAGCGGTGCAGGCGGCCAGCATGTCAACAAGACATCTTCTGCGATCCGTATCACTCATCTTCCGACCGGAATCGTGGTTCAGTGTCAGAATGAGCGTTCTCAGTTCCAAAATAAGGACAAAGCGATGCAGATGCTGAAAGCGAAACTGTATATGTTAAAACAGCAGGAGAATGCAGAGAAGATTTCCGGTATCCGCGGAGATGTGCTGGACAATGGTTTCGGAAGCCAGATCCGTTCTTATGTATTACAGCCGTACACGATGATCAAGGATCACAGAACCGGCTTTTCAGTTGGCAATGTCGGCAATGTGCTTGACGGTGAGATTGACGGATTTATCAGCGCTTTCTTAAAATGGGAGAGCCTTGGACGTCCGCAGGTCAAAGGCGGAGATTTGGAATAATGTCATAAGAAACATGGGCAGCAGGCCCCCGGAATTGTCGTGTGGCAGAGGAAAGGGGTTCTGCTGTTTTGCTTTAAAACCGGGCGGGAAGTATTCTGAACGGTTAAACAGGAAGGAAGACAAGGGGAAAATACATGGATTACAAGATTTTTAAAGAAAACGGGGCCAAAGTTGTAGAAAGCTGCTCCAAAGTAATTGTAGGAAAAGAAGAAGAGATCAAGCTGATTTTTGTAAGCTTTTTATGTTCCGGACACGTTCTTTTGGAAGATGTTCCGGGAACCGGTAAGACCATGCTTTTACGGGCATTTGCCAAGACTGTGGGCAGCGATTTTAAGAGAATCCAGTTTACACCGGACTTATTGCCGTCTGACCTGACAGGTATCAACTTCTACAACCAGAAGTCCGGTGAATTTGAATTCAGAAAAGGTCCGTTATTTACCAATATCGTTCTGGCGGACGAGATTAACCGTGCGACTCCGCGAACACAGTCCAGCTTACTGGAGGCGATGGAAGAGGCTCAGATCACAGTCGATGGCACTACATATCCGATGGCAGAGCCGTTCTTCGTAATGGCGACTCAGAACCCGATCGAGTCTTACGGTACATTCCCGCTTCCGGAGGCTCAGTTAGACCGTTTCTTTATGAAGATCAGCCTTGGCTATATGACAAGAGAACAGGAGATGGCTGTTATTTCCAGACCGTCTTCCGCAGATTTACTGAAAGTATTGTCTCCGGTACTGACAGCAGAGGAGATCGCAGAGATGAAGGCTCAGTTCACGATGGTGCGTGTGCATAAAGATGTTCTGAGCTATATGATGGATATTATTGAGAAGACAAGAACAGAAAGCCGTTTTGTGACAGGTGTTTCCACCCGTGGTGCCATTGCTCTTTACAAGGCATCTCAGGCGAAGGCAGCGTTAGAAGGCAGAGACTATGTGATTCCGGAGGATGTACTGGCAGTTGCACCGTACGTGCTGAGCCACCGCATCATTTCCAAGGGCGCAGAGAGCTTTGCAGATGCGAAACTGTACCTGAACCGGATGATCGAGACAATCCCGGTTCCGATGGAAAACTAATTGGAGAAACGGTATGATTTTATTTTTGATAGTTTTGGCGGTGGTTCTGTACTGGGTGGAAAAATATTCTATCGTGCACGGACTGGATCATGTTTCGTTCAAAACATCGCTGGATAAGATGCTTGTGGAGCCGGATGAGCCGTTTACATGGACTATGACTGTGAAGAATGACAAATGGCTGATGGTTCCGTACCTCCGCGTGATGGAACTGCTTCCGAGAGGACTTCGTTTCGCTGAGACCGATAAAGAGGTAGAGCAGAAGGGCATTATGGGCCTTCGCAGTGTGCTGTATCTGGCCGGGCATCAGAAGACAGAGCTGGTTCGCAAGGTAAAGCTTCCGGAGAGGGGACGCTATTTCTTCCGCGGTTCTTCGGTAGAATGCGGAGATTTCCTTGGATATCAGACGTCCATGGAAAATTATCCGGAGATGGCAGAGATCGTAGTAAAGCCGAAAGCTTATCCGCACGGAGAGATTTCTTTGCTTCTGGGCGGCTATCTGGGTGATTATGCGGTGCGAAACAGTTTATTTGAAGATCCGGTACTGACCATCGGATTTCGTGAGTATACAGGACGGGAGCCGTTCCGTTCGATCAGCTGGACGCAGAGTGCGAGACACAATCGCCTGCTCGTCAAGCAGCAGGAGCCGGTAGCGGATCTTTCCTGTACCGTGCTTTTAAATGCAGAATGCAGCAAAGGAAAATATGTTTCCATGCTTTTGGAGCAGACATATTCCATGGTGCGAAGCCTTTGTGAAGAACTGGAAAAAAAGAAAATTTCTTATGATTTTTATACCAACGGTGTCATTGCGGGTGCGATGGGTAACTGGAAACGAGTGGAAGAAGGACTCGGAGCCGCACATTTGGAAACGGTTCTGGAAGGTCTGGGACGAATGACATATGATGTGGCGGAACCGCTGGATTCGTTCTTTATGCGTGTGTTAAAAGGTGCCCACGGCGGAAACAGTTTTGTTGTTGTGACTCCGGAACGCACCGAGCGTCTTGAGGAGCTGGTAGCAGGTCTTTCCGAACGTACCGGACGAAGTGTGCTGGTGATCAGCGCAGAGGAAGTCATGGGCGACGAGGAGCTGAGACGCGTGGAGCAGGAAAACAACAAGAAAGAACGGAAATTATTTGATGGATTGGAGGGCTAAAGGATGGATGTGCTGATATTACGTCTGTTGCTGGACGCGTCATTCTTTATGGCGGTTTTTAATCCTCTGATTTCCGGAAGCAATCAGGTGATTCGCTGGGGACTCACGACGGTGCTGGCTGTCTGGCTTAACTGGATCGTATTAAACTGGAAGAAAAAAGATCTGGAAGGCCGGATTCAGGATATTGCGCTGACCGAAGCGAAAGTATTAGCTGTGGTCCAGATTTATGAGATCGTATTGCAGGGCTTTGCAGACTGGCAGAAGATCTGTGCTCCGTATGTGGCTGTATTTATAGTTGTTGCGATTTTGTTCCTGAGAGCCGGCCGCCTGGTTGGAGGCAGTCAGGAGAAGCGCAAATTCTGGAGCGCAAACGGTGTAGAATTGTTCTTGATCATTGGAGCAGCTTTCTTCTTATCGTCGGAGGCAGTCAAGGGCCTGGCATGGAAGCTTCTCGGAAAGTTTTACATGACGCTGGTTTTACCGGTTTTGATGGTATTCCTCAATGCGCTTCAGGCGGTGTTTATGCTGCTGGAACCGCTGATCGCTGCTCTGTTTTCCAATGTCGAGTTTGCCGAGTATGAAGTGGAAGTGGACAACCGTACCGGACAGGATTTCCTGCAGCTGACTGGAAATGAGGCGCTGGCAGAGACTCCGCTCTGGGCAAAAATAGCCGGTATCGTGATCGTGGCTGCAATCTTTGCTGTTATTTTCTACTTCTTATATAAGAAGCTGTCTGTAGCCGGCAGCGGCCGCAACAGAAAGATTCAGGGTGAGGTAAAAAAGAGTACTATTGCAGCGGGAGAACGCAGGGTTTCGAAAAAGCCATCATTTTTTGAAGAGAAGAATGTGCGTTACTATTACCGCAAATTCCTCGTGCTTTGCAGGAAACATGGCCTGGAGCCGGAGAGTGAAATGGTAACAACTGAGATGATGCGCACGATTGCCGTGGAAAACTGGGGAGAAGAGGAGTCGGTAGACGAATTCACAAATCTTTACCGTGATGTCCGTTATGGCGGTCAGAAGGATGAAGAATCAGAACGGAAGACAGCAAAGGCGCTGTATAAGAAGGTAAAGGGCAGTGCAGAAAGCAAAAAAACTGCATAAGAAATGAGTAAAGGCTGGGAATCAACAGATTCTCAGCCTTGTTTTATAATATTTACTTGGAAGTGTCCAGATATTGTTTTGCATCCTTCAGGAAGCTTGCAATGATCAGCATGATGACCAGTCCGATCGGGAAGGCTGCGATGATGGAAACACTCTGCAAGTTTGTCATCGAATTATCGGAGAAGGTCAGTGCGATCGGAAGCAGGATCAGCATAATGGACCAGAACATTTTCACATACGTGTGCGGGTCTTCGTCGCCGGTCAGCTGCTTGTAAGTATAAGCGGAAGCTACTAGAGCAATGGAATCAAAGCTGGTCGCGTAGAATGCGATCATGGCTGCCACCAGAAGGATCAGAACCATCGGAGCCAGCGGCAATGTCTGGACGATCGTAAGGATCGTGCTGTAGAGATCTCCGGACGCAGCATAGATTCCCATAACATCCAGGGTTCCGTTCATCTGCAATCCGAGGCTGTAGTTTCCAAGGATGATGAAGCTGATGAAGGTTCCGCCAAGGCTGTAAATATATCCGCCGAGAATGGTCTGTTTGACCGTGCGTCCGCGGGAAATGGTTCCGATAAAGAACGGAGCAGCCACGCACCATACCATCCAGTAAGCCCAGTAGAAAATGGTCCAGTTCTGCGGGAAGGAAGTCTCGCGGACCGGATCGGTGTAAGTTGCCAGACTAAAGAAGTTCTGAACCATGTTGCCAATGGCAGCAAATCCAGTCTCCACAATATATTTTGTCTCGCCGCCGGCAAACAGAACATAAGCCAGAAGCGCAAAGAACAAATACATACAGGAAGCAGAGAGGGCGGAAATGCCTTTCATTCCATGAACCAGCGCATATGTATATACGATACAGGTCACAACGAGGATCCCAATGGTCAGCCACTTGGAACTTTCGATGCCGAGCAAGTTGGAAAATACCTGTGCCATAAGCGGAGTAGCCAGAGCAAATGTAGTTGCAGTTCCTGCAAGGAGAGCAAACAGAGCCAGAAGATCGATGCATTTGCCCGGCAGTTTATCAACTTTATCGCCTAAGATCGGGCGGCATGCTTCGGAATATTTCTGCTTGTGGCAGCCGCGTACATGGATCATAAAACCAAATGCAACAGCCAGCACCAGATAAAAACTCCACGGAATCGGACCCCAGTGGAACAGCGGATAGGTACTGGACCAGATCTGCATGGAACCGAGGCTTGCTAAATGCGGATCGCTTGCATACAAAATCCACTCACAGAAGGAGTAAAATAAAATGTCGGCAGCCAGTCCGGCTGTGAACATCATGCTTGCCCATGTGAAATCTTTGTATCTCGGTTTTTCATCCGGACGACCAAGACGGATGGAGCCGTACTTGGAAAATGCCAGATAGATTGAGAGCAGAAATACGCCCAGACCGATGATCAGATAGTACAGTCCCAGAGTATCACCCAGCAGGAATCGGATCTGTGCGACAATATTGGACGATTTCTCCGGTGCGAGAATAAAACTTGCGCATAAAAATGCGATCAGTGCGAAGGGAACGATGACGGTGGTCCAATCGATTTTATTTTTTAGGGATTCTTGCTTATTCATAAGTAACCTTCTTTCTTGTATTTGGACAAGTGTTCAAAAAACAAAAATTATTTTAATTATTGAACATTATACCATTACAAGTTGAGAAATGCAAGATAAAATCCTGTCAGCAATACCAAGCCGATCACATTGGCAACGGTAAAGAACAACATATAAAATCCGGATCTCGCTCCCTCAGATTTCATATAAAGCTTCAGGGAAATCAAACTTGCCATGGAAGCGATCGGAGTTCCGAGACCTCCGATATTCGTTCCTGCCAAAAGTGCCTGCCAGTTTTCTGTAAAACCGGAAAGCAGTACAGCCGCCGGAACGTTGCTGATCACCTGGCTTGCAAGGATGGAAGTCAGCAAAGCATTTTTCTCCATAACTGTGGAAAGAGCTTCGTTTACAGACGGGATCACTCCGATATTACCTGCAAATACAAAGAAGCAGACAAATGTGATCAGGAGCATGTAATCCACTTCGCCTAAAAGATCCTTGGAAAATATAAACAGAAGAACTGCAACGATCACAGTTACCACTGCATAATGTACTACGTGGAATACAGAAAGCAGTGTCAGCACGAACAGGGCTGCAAACAGAAGACAAAGCTTCGGATGGGCCAGCTCCACTTTTTCAGTAAATTCCACAGATACACGGTCACTTTTTCTTGTCAGTCCGCAGAGCAGCAGGCAGATAAAGCTGACTGCAGCGATCGGAACGACAGTTCCAAAGAAATCACCGGCGGAAAGTTCGTAATTTGCGTACAAGAACAGATTCTGCGGATTTCCGAACGGAGTCGCCATACTTCCCAGATTGGCAGCAATGGTCTGGAAGACGATCAGTACCGGAGCAGCTTCCATATGTCCGCACATGGAGAGAACCAGGAGCGTGAATGGTACGAATGTGATCAGTGCCACATCATTGGTGATCAGCATGGAGCTGAAAAATGGAAGCAGGATCAGGACTACGGAAAGACCGCGCATGTTTTTCTGCATAGAAAGTAAAGTCTGAGCCAGAAGGCGGAACACATTGCATTTTCCGAAACCGGCTACCAGTGCCATCAGGCAAAATAATAAACATAAGGTGCGGACGTCAATGTAGTCCAGATAAGCTACGGATGGCGGAACGAAAAACATGGAAACAACCGCGCATACAGCAGCGATACAGAGTACAAACTCTGTCTTTGCAAAATGAATGATCTTTTGTTTCATAATTATTTCTCCATTAAATGTAAATCATTGTTACCAATCATGGATTCTAGCACAGAATCCGGCAAAAGAAAATGCCCGGAAACGAAAAAAAGAAAATGAAATCCCTCCACGAACCGGAAAGAACGTGGAGGGATCTCTGCTTTTATAGGAGTTGGGCTACAGGGGGGGACTGTTTTAATTGACTTTCTTGTAACCATACTATAAAAAGGCGCCTTCAAAAAAACTCAAAAAAAGTCACAAAAAACTTCAAATATTTTAGTCCTGACGGTCAGCCTCCAGCATCAGGCCATCGATAAATTTCTTGATGCTGACTTTTCCCCCATAATTCTTTTTGCCACGGATAAAATCCATCTCAGCTTTTACATCTTCAAAGGAGAACAGAGTTCCGGAATATGTAGTAAAGGTTTCATTCATGAAATCTTCGATTCCCATATGCGCCACATTGGACATTCCTGCAGCAATGGCACGGCGGATTCTCTGCTCCATGTTTTTTGGAGAGTCGCTGACTTTTTCACACATCTGCGCCACACTCAGTTGGGAAACCGGTATCTGATTTTCGTGGAGATATTCACAGATTTTGATAATGTCCGGACAGCCCTTTTCGCCGGACATTCCGACACGGTTCAAAATGTATTTCAGTCTCTTTCCGTAGGCATTGTTTTTATCAATCGGAGAAGTCATCTGGCTGATCTCTGACATAAACATTTTTCGAATGTTATTCAAAGTCCGCTCATTTTCAATTTGTTTCTCTACATTTTTCAGGACCGAGGTCACCTCGATCAGGTTGATCGGTTTATTAATGAAGAAATCGATTCCTGCCGCATATGCCTTACTGATGAGATCTTTCGAAGAAACCTGAGAGATCATGATGCATTTGATCTGGTCATTGACAGAACGCAGCTCTTTTACAAACTCGACTCCGTCCATGACCGGCATGAAAAAATCAACAAGGACTACATCCGGTTTGCAGCGAAGAACATCCAGTACGTCGGCAGGTTCGCCGCCGCAGTCTCCGCAGACATCGCCCAGATTTTGGGTTTCAATGATATCCTCCAGAATATTAATAATGGCAAGATCATCTTCAACGATATAAATGCGCATAATTAAACCTCCTTCAGTGACTTTTCAGGGATTCGGATGGTGAAGGTTGTACCTTTTCCATACTCTGATTCGACCGCGATCGTTCCTCCGAACTTTTCTTCCACCGTACCTTTTACACCGTACAGACCGACACCGCGGTAAATGTTTCCCGTTTTATAATCAAATTTAGTAGAATAGCCCATTTTAAAAATGTTTGGCAGATGTCTCGGAGAAATACCGGGACCGTCATCTGTGATCTGGAATTCGTAACATCCGTCAACGAGGCGTTCTGTGAGCCGGATCGTTCCGCGGACACCGCGTTTTCCAGTACCCTCGATGGCTTCAATGGCGTTGTTGACTATATTTTTCAGAATTGCCATCAGCTCATAATGTTCGGTCGTAACAAAGTTGTCTTTGCACTGAAAATCCAACTGGATGTGGGCCATGCGATGCTCCAGAAGATGGTATGTAGTAGCTTCCAAAATATTCATCAGATCCTGGAAATTCATCCGCTTTTCATCAAATTCCTCTGTGATCTCAGCTTCAATGCCCTGAATAATGCGGATATAATCTTTCTTGATCTCGTGGACGTCGCGGGCGATTGCCAGAGACATTCGTTTCATGTCCTCCGGAATATCTTCCATATCAGAAAGTTTTTCATAAAGCTTGTAGGCATTTCCCATGACAGACTCGATCTCATCCGAGTTTTTCTTCATGAAATAGATTTCATTTTTCAGCGCAGTAGTCATAAGGAAGAGGCGACGGTAACGGTTTTCGTGTTCTTCGCTTTTTAACAGTGCGCGGTACTGGGATTCGGCCAGCAAAAACAGACCGGCCAGCAAGGAGCGGAACAGCGCGATCAAAGCCAAAATGCCGAGATTATAGAAACTGAATGCGTGGGCATGGTTGCTTTCGAAAATGCAGAGCTCCATCACATTGGAAAGAAAATCGCTGAGAAAAAGGCCCGTCAGCATCATGCGGTACGAGCAGGTGTGTTTGTTCGGAATAATAATAGAAAAAACAATTCCGTAACAGATGTAAAACACAGCGTTCGGAAGCAGAAGAAGGAGCATGTTCGGGATTTCTGCAATTCCGCTTCCTCCCCATATGGAACGGAAAATGAGGATCACGAAGCCTGTGACCGTACAGGTTATGAAAGAGGAAAGATTTTTTCCGAGTGTCATCAGCAGGATCGGAAGCAGGATGACAGCGGAAGAAATGCGGAAACCGGGAACAAATGCGTTCCAGTATAATTCGGATGCCAGAGCGAGGATACCGGCGATTAAAAAATAACGTTTCCAGTCTTTCATGGAAAAACACCCCCTCATATAATTACAAATATGATACGTTACCATGCGAAAATTGTCAATCAACGGAACTTAATAATATACGCCATCGAAACAAAAAAATGTAGGAAAATTAAGCATGAATCTTCATTTTTGTATTGTAAGATTTTGGGGCTTGGATTATAATAGAACCATAGGGTAATAGGCGTAAAATGTTTTTACGCCACGAAAATTATTTTAAATAATGTATAAGAAATGGAGGAGATTTGATATGAAACCGTATCATTTAATGTCCAAGGAAGAGCTCGCTTCTTTAAAAGAGCAGTTAACAGCTGTATACAAAGAGTACCAGGGT
>SVDR01000025.1 GCA_015057755.1 Lachnoclostridium sp. | reverse complement strand
TCTGTTGTCGGGTTGCCGAGACGAGAATAGATATGACCATCTTCTTTCAGCGCGAAGCGGTTACCACCCTGCTCACAGTTATCGAATACGAATGTAGAAGACTGATAGATCGGTGTTGTTAAAACGCCATACGGATTTTTTCCAAGTACACCAGCGTGAATGGCTTTGGTTGCAAAGCCCATGTTCTTGTTTTCCATTTTGAAAACTCCTTTCGTAATTTCCCCACTAAACTATGACGCAAATTCTCTTTGCGCCGAATATACTGTAACACATATCTGTGAAAAAAGCAACATACATTTGTATATTATTGCCAATTCATGCGTCTCTATATTTCTCACTTTTCATCACTTTCACAATTTACCATGTGAACACAAACAAAAAACGCCAAAAATCTGATCTCTCAGATTTCTGACGTCCTAAAATCATGCCGGCAGCGAGACTCGAACTCGCACGAAGTCACCCCCGTCAGATTTTGAGTCTGATGCGTCTGCCATTCCGCCATGCCGGCAGGTCTTACAACCGATATGTAGTTTATCACAACTCATATAAATTTGCAAGTTCTTTTTTCACTGCGTTCTCGTCACGTCTCGACGTCCAGCGCCTCCTTTTCTGTCAGACACATATGCAGAAAAGGCATGAACAAAAGTCCATGCCTTGAATTTGCAGTATGAAACGGTGATTTATAAAGCAACCAGTACCATATCTTTTGCGATCTCCGGAAGCTCTTCGCTGTCCTTGGAAACGCTTAATACAAAGTTTACGTTGTACTTTGCGCTGATCTGCTCAAGATCAGCAAGTGTAGCTGTGAGGTCTTCGCCCTCAAGGGAAGCTAACTTGATGAAGCTGTCGAGATACATAACCTCAAGATCGTGGTCCTGGGAAATAATTCCACAAATAAAGCCGATGAAGCCTTCAGCGTTATGTACCGGGAATTCAGCTACGTTGATAAGACGGATCTTATTGCTGAGCTCGTACATGTGCTTAGCGCTCTTATCTAAATAAACGATAGAACCCTTTGCTTCTTTAACAGCTGTATTAGCCATATCTAATAAATATTTTGTTTTACCTTTACCCTTTTTTCCTGCGATGATCTGCACCATAATGATCTCCTCCTTGAATTTATATAATTTGTATAAAAAGTCACTTTTGGCATGTTTTGATTATAGTCTATTTGCTCAAAAATTGCAACGATTATTTGTCAATTTTCGAAATAATCTCTGTCATGTCATCATATAGGGCATTTCTGCTGTCTGCTTTCATCACAACAGATGCAAATTCACGTCCGTTTTCGGTTCGACAGCCCATGATCAGGCAATAACCGGCAGCCTGGGTTGTTCCCGTTTTTCCGCCGAAAACAAACAGACCTTCCGGAGTTTCCCGTTTGCCATTCATATAGTAGTTTCCGACGCCCCACGAAGCAGTCAGGGGATTTCCTGCCGCATCAAAGTAATTTGCATTGTGCGCATGCGCTCCGATGATGGTGCGGAAAGTATCGTATTTCAACGCTTCATTGAACATCAGGTATAAATCATAAGCCGTCGTATAATGCTCCGGGTCCGTCAGACCGTTGGCATTTTTAAACTGCGTACCGGTTGCTCCGATGCGCTGCGCTTCTTCATTCATCATAGCGACGAAACCTTCGATGCTTCCGCCGACATGAACGGCGATCGCATTGGCTGCATCGTTGCCGGAAGGAATCATCAATCCGTAGAGCAAATCTTCCAGACTCATAACATCTCCCGGTTTTACGCCTGCCATGGAAGAACCGGCCTCCGTAATAATCGCATCATCGGTAACCGTGACAAGATCATCCAGATTGCCATATTTCATAGCAACGATGGCGGTCATGATCTTGGTGGTACTGGCCGGATTCATGCGTTCGAACGCCGACTGTTCAAAAACAACTTCTGTACCGCCAATCTCGAATACGGCAGCCGCATCTGCAGTCAGACCAGCATCGACATCATCATTTCCGGTCGGAACACTGATATCGCCTGCAAATGAGCGCGAAAAACCGTCTGACCCATTCGTATCAAACTGGATCAAGCGATCTTCAAATTTATATTCGTTATCAAATGACACCGTTTTCTGGCATCCGCACAGTGCAAGCAGAACAGCCAGAAGCAGCGGAATCATCCGATATCTTATCTGAACATTTCTCTCCATTCCAAATCTCCACGGTCAAGGGCTTTCACTAATAATTCTGCTGTTGCCAGATTGGTTGCCAGCGGAACATTGTGGGTATCGCAAAGCTTAACGGCTTTGTTGACATCCGGCTCGTGAGACTTTGGTGCCAGCGGATCACGGAGGAAGATCACAAGATCAATATCATTGTTCTCAATCTGCGCTCCCATCTGCTGTTCGCCGCCCAGATGTCCCGGAAGATATTTATGAACGGTCAGATTGGTTACTTCTTCGATCAGCTTACCGGTGGTTCCGGTCGCATAAAGATTGTGCTTACATAAAATTCCCTTGTAAGCGATACAAAAATTCTGCATGAGTTTTTTCTTGGAGTCATGGGCAATCAGTCCTACATTCATAATGTTTCCTCCTTAAAATTCCAGTTTGCTTGGCTGGAGCCCCACATTCAGTACAAGGCCCACACCTATATATAGGCTTACCAGCGAGCTTACACCGTAACTGATGAACGGCAGCGGAAGTCCAGTATTTGGAAAAACACCGGTCGCTACTGCAATATTGGTAAAAGCCTGGAATCCTACAAGCGCTGCCATTCCTGTACAGATCAGTTTACCGGACAGATCCCGCGCTTTTCCTGCCATCCGCAGACATTCATAGATGAACCATAGATACAAAAGCAGGACTGCCATACAGCCAACAAATCCAAGCTCTTCTCCAATTACAGAGAAAATGAAATCCGTATGCTCTTCTGATAAGAAGTTTCCGTTTTTAACAGAAATGGCAGTATCATTGAACAGTCCCTTACCGTATAACTGGCCGGAACCGATGGCCATCTCTGAGTTTTTCTGCTGCAGATCCAGATCTGCATATTTTTCCGGGTTAATAAATGCAAGAATACGATTTACCTGATAAGGACGCAAAAACGGCACCATGTTGTGCTGCGCCAGATAAACGGTAAGTGCAAGTCCCGGAACCCCTACTGCAAGGGCGCCAACGATCCATTTGTAACTGATCCCGGCAATATAGATCAGACAAAGGATAAATACCATGATCACAATGCTGGTGGAAAGATCCGGCTGCTTCATGATCAGCAGCAGCGGAACCGCAGCCAGACCTGCGATCAGGATCAAGATCACCGGCTGGTCGATCCTTTCCTGATTCTTTTGCAAGAACCAGGAAAAGAATGCGATCAGACCGATCTTTACAAATTCGGATGGCTGCAATCGTCCTAAAACCGGGATCTCGATCCAACGCTGGGATCCGGTTCCGGAACCGCCAAGCTGGCCCATGACGATTACTGCCGCTAAGATTCCAATACATGCCAGATAGATCAGCACGCTGAATCTCAGGATAAACCGATAACTGATCAGTGAAAGGATGATGGCGATCATCAATCCGCCAAACAAGCCGATCAACTGTCGGTTGATGTACGAACGATCTCCGCCCACCGCACTGTTAATGACCATCAGGCCAACGCTGTTTAATGCCAGTACAGAAAGCAGAATCTTAAAATTAAAGTCTCTGAAATTGTATTCGGAAAGCATTTCTAACAAATCCCCTTGGTAAGCAGAACACGGACCGGTACGCTGACATAAAGAATCGGAACTTTTTCCGACCGCTCCCGGTCTTCCACCTGTGCGATCTTTATCTCCAGTCCTGTCGTGTCAATCTCCATGTATTTTGAAATGGCTTTTATCATATCGTCTTTGATCATTTCAAGAATCTCCGGTGTACATCCAACGCGGTCCGCGATCAATACAAACTGCAGGCGTTTTTTCGCTATCGTACCGGAATTCTTTTTGGTCAGGAATTCAATGAGACGAAACAACGGCTATGCTCGTTTTAAATGTCCTGAAAATCTTGCAAAGAAACTGCGTTTTTTCTCCATATCCACAAGCGGCACTTCCTGACCAAATACACGTTTGCAAATATTGAGATAAGCCTGTCCGGACGGGGAATTCATACCGGCTAACGGTTCGCCCTGATTGGTAGAGACCACGATCTCTTCATCGTCCGGAATTGCTCCGATTAACGGAATTCCAAGAATGTCCGTCACATCTTCGATCGACATCATATCACCGCGTCTCACCATATCCATGCGGACACGGTTCACGATCAGATCGATCTTCGTAATCCCCTCAGCCTCTAAAAGTCCGATGATACGGTCCGCATCACGGATCGCAGATACTTCCGGAGTCGTCACCACAAATGCCCGATCAGCACCTGCGATGGCATTTTTAAATCCTTGCTCGATCCCTGCCGGGCAATCCAACAGTACATAATCAAATTCTTCTCTCAGATCATCGACCAGCTTCTGCATCTGTCCCGGAGTAACCGCGGACTTGTCCTTCGTCTGGGCCGATGGAAGTAAAAACAGGTTTGGATATCTTTTGTCTTTTATAAGGGCTTGCTTCATACGACAATTCCCCTCCACCACATCTACCAGATTGTAGACAATGCGGTTTTCCAGTCCCATGACCACATCGAGGTTGCGCAGACCGATATCTGTATCGATCAGAACAACTTTCGCACCCATCATGGCAAGACCGGTTCCGACATTCGCAGAGGTTGTCGTCTTGCCTACACCCCCTTTACCGGATGTAACAACAATGACTTCACTCATAAGAATATCCTCCTGTATTCAGTTGTTTTTGTGCAGATCTGCACGAGTCTGTAACACGACTCTATCAGTACTATTTTACATGAAAATCCGAAAATTTTCCAGTATTAAATGAAATTTAACGAACTAAAAAAGTTCTTTTTTATCGGTTCCGAACAAATTCGTCCGTTTTCTACCAGAATCATCATCGGTCCCCTTCCAAGAAGTTTTCCGCTCTTCGCTTTCTGGAAATTCATGTCGGAAATCTTTACCTGGTCCGGCGCCATTTCAAAAGCCACGACCACGGCATTGATATTTCCCGCTGCACCCGCATGCACGGTGCCTTTCAGACTGCCAAGAATAATGACGTTTCCCTTGGCAGTTACTCTCGCACCTTTTTCTACATCTCCGATGATGACGATGCTGGCCTCTGATTCCAGCACATCGCCCGAACGGAGCATTCCTTTATAAAACTGTCCGGTCGCAGAAGACAATTCCATCAGCTTCTCATTTAAAGCTTTTTCACACCGCTCGATCCGCTTTGCATCGGAATCGATCAGACACAGGATCTCAATGCTGGAATTTTCCGTGATCGTATTGACAATCTGAAATTCTTCTTTTGCAGTAAGTGTTCTTCCTTCCAGAGTCAGCGTCATCTGTGCGCTTCCCCAGAATCTGGCGGTCTCTTTGAATTTTATCTCTACCGCATGGATAAGTTCGTCAAAAGAAATCTCCGGATCCAGAATAACCGTCATTCCGGCTTTGTTTCCTTTGATCACAACTGCATTTCGCATGGAAGAAACTCCTTTCTGAAATTTAGTCGCTGATCTCAACATCAGATACGTTGAGAGCGTGGTTATTTAAAATATAATCTAAATCTGTATATTCGTAATAATAACGGTATACGTTTTTCGCTACTGTTGCAGCGTTGGTTGATGTATAACCAAACGGAATGTTTACGGTTACCGCAATTTCCGGATCCTGGTACGGTGCAAAGGAAACGAAGAACGCATGGTTGACTTTGTGACCGTTTTTTACCTCCTCGGCTGTACCGGTCTTGCCTGCGATATCCACTTCCAGATCACTGAAGATCTTTCTCGCAGAACCATCCGAAATTACCTTTCTCATACCGCGCTGGACAACCGTCCAGGTAGAATCTGAAATAGTGATCTCCGAACGAACTTCCGGAGTATAATCTTCCAGAATATTGCCCTGGGAATCGGTTCTCTTATCTAAGAGACTCAGATTGTAAACCGTACCACGGTTTGCCATCGCTGTGACATAGCGCGCAAGCTGGACATTGGAATAAGAGTTGGTACCCTGTCCAATAGAAGAAGCTTCCGGCTTCTCTGTGGTCATCTGCGGCGCCTTCTCAGAAATCTCAATACCGGAAGTCTCGTCAAGACCAAACATAGACGCATATTTCCGGATTGTTTCGATACCCTTTTCCGGATCATAACTTCCATCTTCGGCTATGGAGAAACGATGTCCCATTTCCGCAAAGTATACGTTACAGGAATTCATAATACCGTGCTCGGCATCCAACAGACCGTGCATACCCGGATATACCCAGCATTTCAAATACGGAGAGATCTCCTGATACTGACCGATACAGTTGATCTTTTCAGTCAGGCCAACTACTCCCTCTTCCAGAGCTGCAACCGCAATGATCGGTTTAAATGTGGAACCAGGAGCCTTCTGCGCCTGTGTCGCATTATTATATAATGGAAGGGACAGATCGTTGTTTAACTTGCTGTAATACTCCGCATCAACACTTCCTGAGAATTTATTGTTGTCGTAACTTGGATATGTGACAAGTGCTCGCACCTCTCCTGTGTTTACATCTGTGATCACGCAACTTGCAGAACATGGATCCAGAGCCAGCTGAGCCGGGGTAATCTCCATCTCTGAAATCTTCTTGCGGATAAACTGGAATGCATGCTCGTCACCATTCTGTTCCAGAAGACGCACTTCGTTTTCATCATAAGCAAGCACATTTTGGGAATAAAGAGCCAGGCAAAGCTCTTTTCCTGTTACCACCTGCTTATTGATCAGATATCGGTAAATCTTCTTTGCAAATGCCGTATCATTTTGAAGGTCTTCCATCACATAATCAATGATCACTTCATAAATCTGATCTGCATCCGAATATCTGGATTCCATGGAAAGTCTGGTCGTGTCGATCCAGCTTTCTGCAATTCCGGCATAAATATAATCGCGAAGACTGATGGTATCTGCCTTCCAGTTTTTATACGCCTCTGAATTCTGGTCGATCTTCGAAGTCTGAATGATCCCGTCATTTACAAGAAAGGTATAAATATACTGCATATATGCGAACATGTCCTCCGGAAGATCGATCAATTCCGTAGCCTGTTCATTCATCAGTTCTGAACGGATCGCGGAGATCACATCGGTTCTCGCATTGCTGTACTTGGCATAAATATTTTTTTCCACCTGAGATGCTTCCACCGCTGAAAAGGCCTTCACATCCAGCACATTGTTGTTGATCAGCTGATAATACGCATCTTTGACCGGAATCGGAATATTGGATGCCTTTTTATAATCGTCTTCTGTCAGATCGCGGTTTACCAGTTTGTCTGTGATAATACCGGCAAGCTGCTGCTCCAACAGATGATAAACACCAATCTGAAGATCACGGTCAATGGTCAGATACACATCGTCTCCCGCTACCGGAGCCGTCTGGTCTACAATCTCGATAATTCGTCCCTGGCTGTCTACGTACATGGTCTGCGAACCTTTCTGACCCTGCAGTTTCGTCTCCATGGAAGCCTCAATACCTATCTTACCGACCAGATCTGTCAGATCATAATCCGGATTGACCTCTCGGAGTCCCTCCAGCTCATCCTCCCAGACTTTGCCGATGTATCCGATGATCGGTGCAAAATAAATGCTGTCATTGTATACGCGAATGGTGGACTTATCGATGCCCACACCTTTTAATTCCGCTGAATTTTCCAACACATCCGTCATAGTCTCTTTGCTGACATTCGTCGCCACCGTTGTGGACTCATACTTTCTGTAAGCAGTAAATCCCATGGTATATCGGATATTGATAATTCCAAGCGCCTCTTCGTCTGTGATCTCGATCGGATTTCCGTTATCATCTTTTAACTTATCAAGACCGTAGTAGCTGAAACGCTTTTCAAACATCTCTCTCGGAGTGATGGAAGACGGATATTTTCCATCTTCATCGTCCAGCTCCGTTGTGGATTTCAAACCATAAAAATCCGCGATGAAACGTTTCCTGGAAGATTCACTGGTCATTGTGTAAACCATTTTTCCGTTAGAGTCAAAACCGATCGAAAATTCTCCCTCTACTGCTTCTCCATGACGGTACAGAATGCGGACCAGTTCTAACAGCATACGGTTTCTGTCATTGCTTTTCGTATAATCTCCGTTATCCTGAATGGTAACATTATAGGAAAGTTCATTATAAGCCAGTACATTTCCGTTTTTGTCATAAATATTTCCTCTGGTGCTGTCCAGCTTGATCGTTTTTTCAGTCAGCGCCATGTAATCTTCCTGATATTCCTCACCGCTGACAATCTGGAGATTAAAAAGGCGCACGGCAAGAATCCCGAACAATCCGGTAAAGAATATGCTCAGGATAAATAATCTGGAAGCCAGAAGTTTCTTTATAAAATCTTTAATAATTTCCAGTAAGTCGTTATACAATCGTCGTGTCTCTCCTTTTTTCCATCTCTTCCAGCTTACGGCTGATAAACAGGAACAGTCTGTATACGATCAGAGTGGTTACAACGGTAAAAATCGTTTCCGGTAAAATAATGTTTACCAGATAATAGCCGAAACTCAGTCTTCCGCGTACCAGGAAACCAAACACATACAGATACAGATTGTATGTGAGCTCATTTAATACACAGAGGACCAGCGGCAGTGTAATATAATCTTCATAATAATATTTCGTACAGATTCCGTTGACGTACCCCATCCAGATATAAAACAGCGTATAAAATCCGAGGGCGCCTCCTGAAGAAAGATCCAGAAGCAGACCGGCAACCAGACCGTAACAGATACCGGAATTGCTGCCTCTGATAAATCCAAAGGAGAAGATCAGGATCAGCAGCAGATTTGGATATACTGCCAGAAACGGAATCAGCGGAAATACACATGTCTGCACGATAAATGCAAGCACGATCAAAAGAAGATTGATCCCAATTCGTTTGATATTATTATTCATTTATTTCAGGCCCCGCATCTTTTAAATCTGTAATAACCAAAACTTCCTGCAGACGGTCAAACTGTGCGACCGGAATCACGTAACCGGATTTGGTAAGGTTATCACTATAATCCACGGTAATATCGGTTGCATATCCGATCAGGATACCCGGAAGGAATTTTCCGCTGATATTTGATGTAACGATCATATCTCCGTCCTTAATATCATCATCCTTTTCCATGTATCCGAGATTCAGACGTCCTTCATTATAAAGCTTCAGATCTCCGGAAACAATACAGGTATCTCCGGACTGCTGTGCCATGGCACTGACTTCGCTGGAATCATCGATGATGGAGCGCACCGTTGCATAATTGGCACCCACGTCTGTAACGATTCCGACCAGACCGCCTCCCGCAATTACATTCATATCTTCTTTGATTCCGTCATTGGAACCTTTGTCGATGCGGAACACAGAAAACCAGGAACTGGTGTCCTTGGCAATGATCCTGGCTCCTACTTTGCTGTACTGCATATACTGGGTATCCAGTTCATACAAATTTCTGAGTCGTTCCAGTTCCAGCTGTTCCGCGCGAAGTCTGGTATTCTCTTCTGTCAGCTCATCCACACGGGCCTGCAGACGCGCATTCTCTTCCAGCGCAGTCTTTAACTCGCGGATATTAGTAGCTTCTTCGTAAATACTTCCGCCGACCGCATTGACTCCGGACTGGATCGGAACCAGCACATAACCGACCGCACTTCGCAAAGGATTTAAAAGACTTCCCTTTAAAGAAGTAATACCGATCATACAGATACAAAATATAGATAAACCGATTAAAAAATATCTGGTATTTTTCATTGTTATAATATTCCCCGTTCTTTCAGGCTCACATAGGTGTTATCACCTATAATGATGTGATCTAACAGCGAAATCCCTATCAGCTTTCCGGCTTCTGCCACCCGCTTTGTAAACAGGCAGTCTTCATTGCTCGGTGCAGGGTCTCCGCTGGGGTGATTGTGAAGTAAAATGACACTGGAACCGCGATATTTGAGCGCTTCGATATAAATCTCCCTTGGTGTGGCAAGCGAAGCATTTACCGTCCCTTTTGAAATGTCAACATCCTTCATCAGAACATTTTTTGTGTTTAAAATCAGCATTTTCAGATACTCCTGCTCTTTGTGGCGCATTTCTTCCATAAAATACTCTGCGATAACAGAAGGATTTCTGCATACAAGTTCACTGGTCACTTTTGCTGATTTCCAGATTCGCTTGGACAGTTCTCCGATACAGGACAACTGAATGGCCTTTACCGTTCCTATCCCGCGAATCTCTTTATAATCTGCCAGTGAGTGATGAAGAAGGCCGGGAAGTCCCGAAGGATTCCCCAGCTTCAGTATCTCTTCAGCCAGATCCCTGGCTGATTTGTCTTTGGTTCCTGTCCTAAGGATCACAGCCAAAAGCTCTGCATCCGAAAGACTTTCCACACCGTACTCGACCGCCTTTTCATACGGGCGCTCCGACTGCGGCAGGGTTTTCATCGTTTTTCCGTTGTTTCGATCTTCTTTTTTGTAATTCATCCTGCACCTGACCTTCCAGCTCTCCAAGTACCTTTGTGTCAGAGTGTCCTTTATCGTTTACAGCAATCGATACACAAGAATGGCAATGATAACGCCAATGATACTTGCCATTGTAATCCGGATCGTAAGACCAAATGTAATGACAAGAATTCCGAAATTCAGTACCAGCGGATTGTTGAGTCCAAATGCCTCTCCGTAGTTTAACCAGCCAAATCCCGGAACACCGGCTGCCATCTCTCCAATAAATCCGCCCAGTACGATTCCTGACAATAACAGTAACAGTAATGTCCAGGAGTTCTTGTTTTTCATGGTAACAACACCTCTATTCTATCATGTTTCAAAGTCGTTTACAACGCATGCACAAACATTTCACAATTTCCTTACAGCGTGATCAGTCCTGCATCCAGTAATTTCTGTAAAGACATCAAAATGCCCAGTTTTGCATGATACCATGTCAGACCACCCTGGAAATATACTGCGTACGGCGGTTTGATCGGAGCATCTGCAGAAAGTTCAATGGAAGATCCCTGCACAAACGCGCCGGCTGCCATGATTACATCAGAATCATATCCCGGCATTGCCCACGGTTCCGGAACAACAAAGCTGTCAACCGGTGCTGCTGCCTGAATACCTTCACAGAATTTGATCACGCCTTCCGCTGTTCCGAAGGTAATTGCCTGAATGATGTCATGACGGCTCTCTGTGCTGTTCGGTACAACTGCAAATCCAAGTTTCTCATATACATTTGCCGCAAAGATCGCACCTTTTACTGCTCCTGCAACTACAGTCGGAGAAAGGAACAATCCCTGATATAAAGACTGGCTGACACCGAGAGTCGCACCAACTTCCTTGCCAAGTCCCGGAGATGTGAGGCGATAAGCCGCACGCTCAATGCAGTCTTTTCTTCCTACTATATAACCGCCGATCGGCGCAAGTCCGCCGCCCGGATTCTTAATGAGGGAACCTACGATCATGTCAGCTCCCACATCTGTCGGCTCGATCGTTTCAACGAATTCACCATAGCAGTTATCTACCATACAGATTACATCCGGCTTAATTCCTTTGATAAATGCGATCAGCTCTCCGATCCGTGTCACAGACAGAGTCGGTCTTGTATCATATCCTTTGGAACGCTGGATCTCGATCAGTTTTGTTTTTTCATTGATCGCTTTTCTGATATTCTCATAGTCAAAGCTGCCATCCGGAAGAAGATCTACCTGACGGTAAGAAATTCCATATTCCTTCAGAGAACCGATGGAATCACGGATTCCGATTACTTCTTCCAATGTATCATACGGTTTTCCGACCGGAGAAAGGATCTCGTCTCCCGGTCTCAGGTTTCCTGCCATTGCAACCGTCAGCGCATGTGTTCCGGAGATCAGCTGCGGACGTACCAGTGCATCCTCTCCGTGAAAAGCCTTTGCATACACTTCTTCCAGTGTGTCACGGCCAAGATCATTGTAGCCGTAACCGGTTGTTGCAGCGAAATGAACATCGCTGACACGCGCATCCTGCATTGCCTTGATCACTTTGATCTGATTATATTCCGCTGTTGCATCAATCTCAGCAAAGCGGTCTTTTAAAGATTCTTCAATTTCCTTTGCATAATTCAGGACTTTCTCGGAAATACCGAGCTGTCCGTACATAGTTGCCATTTCCATTTTCATTACTCCTCATTTTGCTCCGACGGAACAATTCCGCGTCTCTTTAAATCTTCCAGCATCCAGTCCAAGATTTTTTCACGTTCAAACGCAAACTCTTCCTGTGTTACCCAGGTCACTTCTTTTTCACGTTTAAACCAGGTAAGCTGACGCTTTGCGAAATGTCTGGTATCGCGCTTGATGATGTAAACAGCCTCTTCCAGACTCAGTTCGCCGCTCAGATAATCTAACATCTCTTTATATCCAAGTCCCTGCATGGATACCATCTCTCTGGTGCATCCCATCGCTTTTAATGCAGTTACCTCTTGTTCCAGACCTGCCTCTATCATTTTATCAACGCGAAGATCGATCCTGTCATAAAGAGTTGCACGGTTCATGTTTAAAACGTAATATGCGAAGTTGTACGGAGACTCCTTCTGGCGTTCTTCTTCGTTGTGATCCGAGATTCGCTGTCCTGTCTTCTTATAAAATTCCAGTGCGCGGATCACACGCTTCACATTGTTTGCATGGATTACTTCCGCTGACGGCGGATCCACTTCCCGGAGCATCCCATGAAGCACCTCGGCTCCCTGTTCATTTGCCAATTCTTCCAACTGATGACGGTATTCCATATCTCCGTCGTTGTCCGTAAAATCAATATCATACAGAAGTGCCTGAATGTAAAATCCGGTTCCTCCTGCCACGATCGGAATATGACCGTTTGCATAGATTTTCTTCATGGCATCTTTGGCCATCTCCTGAAACGTAACTACATTAAAGGAGTCCTGCGGATCCAGAACGTCGATCAAGTGATGAGGCACTCCATCCATCTCTTCTGTTGTCACTTTTGCAGAACCCACATCCATATGACGGTACACCTGCATGGAGTCTGCACTGATGATCTCTCCGCCGATCCGTTTTGCCAGTTCTACGGAAAGTGCTGTTTTTCCGGACGCGGTCGGTCCGGTCAATATAATCAAAGGCTGTTTCATTACACAATCCTCTTAAATTTCTTTTCCAATTCATGTTTGCTCATGGCTATGATCGTCGGTCTGCCATGTGGACAAGTATATGGATTGTCCAGACGCAGCAGCTGGTCGATCAGCTCATTTGCCTCACGGTCTGTCAAACGATGGTTGCCTTTTACAGCCGCCTTACAGGACATGGTCGCAATCCGGTTGTAAATGGTTTCTGAAGCCGTTCCCATATTTTCATCTGTCAGTCCGTCCAGCATCTCCAGCAGCAGTTCTTTCTTTGCAAGGGAGAAAAGATTGTCCGGAACTGCGCGAACTGCGTATTCATTACCGCCAAAATGTTCGATCTCGAATCCAATGTCGGTAAAGACATTCTTATGCCGCTTTAACAGTTCCTCTTCCTGCATGGAAAGAGTCAGGATGATCGGAGGACTGATAAACTGAGACGTAAATTCTCTGGATTTCAAAGACGCAAAGTTTTTCTCAAACAGAACCTTCTCATGAGCTGCATGCTGGTCAATGATATAAAGATTATCATTGAACTCCACAAGCCAGTATGTGTCAAACACCTGTCCGATCAAACGGTGGCGGAATCTGGACTTCTCTGATAACAGGCGGTTATCGAACATCTCCATCTGTTTCGGAGCTTCCATCTGTTTCTGGATTTCCA
Organism: Lachnoclostridium sp.; assembly: GCA_015057755.1. Next base: position 15,787 of record SVDR01000025.1, on the reverse strand, counting down.
CCCGCTTTGGAGCTTCCTCTCGCTTCAGCTCTTGCACCGGACGCACAGTCGGTCGATTCGGAGACTGCACATACGACGGAACCGGAGTCTTTGGCTTCTCCGGATATGGCGCACGCGTTTCTTCAACACCAAGCACCGCACGGCGTTTTACCTCAAACGGTTCCGGAGCCCGATGTTCCTCTTTTTTGACAGCCGGAGCAGGAACAGGAACTTTCACTTCCTCTTTCGGCTCATTTCCAAGTGTTACCTGCGGAATCAGTTCCTTGCCGCCAAGAGCATCGGCGATCGCCTGGCGGATCACTCCGTACATCGTCTCAGCATCTTTAAAGCGCAGCTCCATCTTCGATGGATGGACATTGACATCGATATATTCCGGCTCAATCTCAATGTGAAGCATGGTAAACGGATACTTATGCTGCATCATATAACTCTTGTATCCGTCTTCGATGGCTTTTGAGATTAGAGCACTCTTGATATATCTTCCATTAATAAAATAATTCTCAAAATTGCGGTTGCCGCGCGCGATCACCGGCTTTCCAATAAATCCGGTCACACGCACAACCTCATGCTCAATCGTAAGCGGGATCAGGTTGGCTGTAATTTCTCTTCCGTAAACCGTGTAAATAATATCCTTCAGGTTGTGGTTGCCGGAAGTATGTAATTTGTTCTGATTATTGACGATCAGACGAATGGATATCTCCGGGTGAGAAAGTGCGATCTTCTCTACCAGGTCTGCCACATGGGCGCCTTCCGTCGCTGCCGTCTTTAAAAACTTTCTTCTGGCCGGCGTATTAAAAAATAAGTTTCTGGAAATGAAAGTGGTTCCATCCGGAGCGCCCACTTCTTCCAGTCCCTTTTCCACACCGCCTTCGATCTGATAACGGGAGCCGGTCAGACTGTCTGCCGTCTTTGTGATCAGTTCCACCTGAGAAACTGCAGCAATACTGGACAGCGCCTCACCTCGGAAACCAAGAGAAGAAACGGTCAGCAAATCTTCTGCCGAACGGATCTTGCTGGTCGAATGGCGCAGGAAAGCCAACGGCAGTTCCTGTTTCGGAATGCCGCATCCATTGTCCGTAATACGGATAAATCCAATGCCGCCGTCACGGATTTCCACTGTAATCGCAGTTGCACCCGCGTCAATTGCATTTTCCATCAGCTCTTTTACAACAGAAGCCGGTCGTTCTACGACCTCTCCGGCTGCAATCTGATTGATCGTACTCTGATCCAGTACCTGAATCGCCATAAGACCTGATCTCCTTTCTCCTGTCATCAACTTCTCTCAAATACTTCTCTTCGCTGCTTAGTGCCAGCGATTCTTTAATTTTGTCTGAAGTCGGTAAAGTGTATTCAATGCATCGATCGGTGTCATGGTGGAAAGCTCCAGTTCACCGAGTTCCTTAATAATATCGTCATCTTTTACCGTATCAAAAATGGATAACTGGTTTAGATCCACCTCGTCCGGTTTCGCCACTGCTTTGCGCTGTGTCACGGTTGCTGACATTTCCGCAATCTCTTTCGCATGAGCCGTAATATCTGCGCTGGAAAGTTCCTCCACCAGCTCTTTTGCCCTTCGAATGACCGACTCCGGAACACCTGCCAGTTTGGCAACCTGGATACCGTAGCTCTTATCCGCACCGCCTTTTACGATCTTTCTGAGGAATACGATATCGTCTCCCTGCTCTTTTACTGCGATACAATAGTTGTTCACACCGCTGATCGTACCTTCCAGCTCCGTCAGTTCATGATAATGTGTCGCAAAAAGCGTTTTCGCTCCCAGAAGTTTTGTATTGCTGATGTGCTCGATCACTGCCCAGGCAATGGAAAGTCCGTCAAATGTACTGGTTCCGCGGCCGATCTCATCGAGAACAAGAAGGCTGTTTTTCGTCGCATTTCTGAGAATGTTGGCCACTTCCGTCATTTCCACCATAAAGGTACTCTGACCGGAAGCCAGATCATCTGATGCACCGACTCTGGTAAAAATACGGTCGCAAATTCCGATGTTCGCCTCGTCTGCCGGAACAAAGCTTCCGATCTGCGCCATCAGCACGATCAGTGCAGTCTGTCTCATGTACGTGGACTTACCAGCCATATTCGGACCGGTAATGACTGCGATCCTGTTTTTGCCATTGTCTAAATACGTGTCGTTAGACACAAACATATCGTCACGGATCATCTTCTCAACAACCGGATGTCTTCCGTTTTTGATATTGATGATTCCTTTTTCGTTAATTTTCGGTTTTACATAATTGTTTCGCATCGCTACCGCGGAAAGAGATGTAAACACATCGATTCCTGCGATCGCCTTTGCCGTGCTCTGGATACGGACTACTTCCGCAGCAATCGTATCACGCACTTCACAGAACAGCTCGTACTCCAGCGTATAGAGACGGTCTTCCGCGCCCATGATCACATCTTCCAGCTCTTTCAAACGATCTGTGGTATAGCGCTCCGCATTTGTCAGCGTCTGTTTGCGGATAAAATAATCCGGAACCAGATCCTTAAAGGAATTGGTTACTTCAAAATAATAACCGAACACCTTATTGAACTTCACACGAAGGTTTTTAATACCTGTCTTGTCGCGTTCTTCTGCCTCCAAAGCCGCCAGCCAGCCCTTGCCTTCTGTCTTTGCATGGCGGTACTTGTCCGCTTCTTCGCTGTAACCGTCTTTGATCATATTGCCTTCACGGACCGTGATCGGAGGTTCCTCCACGATAGAACGGTCAATCAGATCATGCAGATCCTGCAAAACATCCAGATCCTCGTAAATTCCCTTCAGCAGATCGCAGGAAAACTCACTGAGCAGCTGCTTGATATGCGGAAGCATGGCAAGAGAATTCTTAAATGCGAGCAAATCACGCGGATTGGCTGTTTTATAGCTGATACGTCCGATGAGACGCTCCATATCATAGATCGCATTCAGGTATTCTCTGATCTCCTCACGGGAGATAAAATTCATATTCAGCTCTTCGATGGCAGACTGACGACGCTCGATCTCACTTTTGGCAACCAGAGGCTGCTCGATGAACGTACGCAGCATTCTTGCGCCCATGGCGGTCTTTGTCTTGTCTAGGACCCAGAGCAGGGAGCCTCGCTTCTGCTTTTCACGCAGCGTCTCCACCAATTCCAGGTTACGTCTGGTCGAAGTGTCAATGATCATATACTGTCCGGTCGTGTACGGAATCAAAGTAGTCAGATGAGACAGATCATTTTTCTGTGTCTCATAGAGATACTGAAGCGCACAGCCGCTGGCCAGCATTCCATTCTCATAGTCTGCCAGGCCCAGACCCTCCAGACTCATGACTTTAAAGTGTTCTTTTAACACCCTTCTGCAGGTATCATCAGAAAAGAACCGGCTGTCCAAAGCACTGACTGCTAACTGGTATCGATTCTTCATTTCCTCGATATCCAGCCCTGACATCAGCAGAGCTTCATTGCAGATCAGCTCGGACGGTGTGAATTTATTGATCTCATCCAGAAACAGTCGTTCACTGGAAACTTCTGTCACAAAGAAATCGCCTGTCGTAATATCTACAGTTGCAATTCCGTAACTGTTTCCGATATAAACAACTGCCATCAGGTAGTTATTTTTTGTTTCATCTAAAGCCTGCGCACTTGTGATCGTACCCGGAGTCACGATTCGGATGACTTCACGCTTTACCAGTCCTTTTGCCATCTTAGGATCTTCCATCTGCTCTGCGATCGCAACTTTATATCCTTTCTGGACCAGTCGCGCCAGATATCCTTCGACAGCATGATAAGGAACGCCACACATCGGTGCGCGTTCCTCAAGTCCACAGTCTTTTCCTGTCAGTGTGATTTCCAGTTCTCTTGAAACGGTTTTCGCGTCCTCAAAGAACATTTCATAGAAATCTCCGAGACGGTAAAATAAAATACAGTCAGGGTGCTGCTGTTTCGTCTCGAGATATTGTGTCATCATTGGTGTCAGTGCCACGTTTTACCTCACTTACTCAACCATGGTTCCCATAAAATAGAAACCTTTCGCTTCATCCAGGGAAACCTTCACGATCTTGCCGATCAGAGATGCATCGCCCTTAAAATGAACCACTGTGTTATTAGAAAGTCGTCCGGTAACAAAGCCCGGCTCATGTGTATCCAGATCTTCAACCAATACGTCCTGAACCGTATGCTCATCACGAAGGATCGCTTCTGCTGCAATCTCCTGAACCTCTTTTAAAAGACGGTCAAAACGGTCTTTTACCACGTCTTCCGGAACCTGATTTTCCATTGCTGCAGCCGGAGTTCCGGTACGTTTGGAGTAAATAAATGTAAATGCACTTTCATAGCGCACTTTTCTAACCACATCCAGCGTTTCAAGGAAATCCTCCTCTGTCTCACCCGGGAAACCGACAATAATATCGGTAGAAAGTGCGATATCCGGAACCGCGGCACGGAGCTTGTCTGCTAACTCCAGATAACGCTCCTTTGTGTATCTGCGGTTCATAATATTTAAAATTCTGCTGCTTCCGGACTGTAACGGTAAATGGAAGTGCTTGCAGATCTTCTTGGATTCCTTCATCACTTCGATCAGTTCATCGGAAAGATCCTTCGGATGGGAAGTCATAAAGCGGATTCTCTCCAGACCTTCGATCGCCTCCACACGACGAAGAAGTTCTGCGAAAGAAATCGGATTCTTCAATGTCTTACCGTAGGAGTTTACGTTCTGTCCCAGAAGCATAACCTCCACTACACCGTCTGCAACCAGTCCTTCGATCTCTCTGATGATATCCTCCGGATTTCTGCTGCGCTCACGTCCTCTTACATACGGAACGATGCAGTAACTGCAGAAATTGTTACAGCCAAACATGATGTTTACACCGGATTTGAACGGATATTTTCTTTCAATCGGAAGATCCTCAACGATCGCATCCGTTCCTTCCCAAATATCAACAACCATCTTTTTAGAATTAAGACGGTCAAACAGAAGCTCTGCAAGTTTGAAAATATTGTGTGTACCGAACACGATATCTACATGGCGGTAGCTTTTCTTAATCTTTTCAACAACGGTCGGCTCCTGCATCATACAGCCGCAGAGTGCGATCATCATATCCGGATTTTTTCTCTTCACACCATTCAGATAACCAAGTCTGCCATATACTTTCAGATTCGCATTTTCACGAACGGTACAAGTATTATAAAGAACAAAATCCGAATTTTCATCCGTACCCTGTACATAACCGACTTCCTGTAAAATACCAAGAAGCTTCTCAGAATCACGTGCATTCATCTGGCATCCAAATGTAGAAATATAGCAAGTAAGCGGACGGCCTTTCTCCGCTGCAAGTTCTGCAACTCTTGCTTTTACTAACTCCATAAAATATTTCTGTCTGGCCGGCTCAACAGCCGGAGCCATCGCTTTTATCTCTTTTATATTCATAGCAACACTTCTCCAATTTAAACTCTATCGTGTATTATAAACGCACGCAAACAAAAAAGCAAGAGCCTTGTATCCGCGCAGAATACAAAGCTCTTGAAATTTTTGTCTGTTTATTTGCGAATCTGACCATTTCCATAAATGATAAATTTGGTGGAAGTCAATGCTGACAGCCCCATCGGACCACGAGCATGAAGCTTCTGTGTGCTGATACCGATCTCCGCACCGAAACCAAACTCAAAACCGTCTGTAAATCTGGTGGAAGCATTGACATAAACGGCTGCCGCATCCACTTCATTTAAGAACTTCTGGGCATTGTCATAATCAGAAGTAATGATCGCCTCAGAATGTCCTGTGTTGTATTTATTGATATGGGCAATCGCTTCGTCCACAGAATCCACGATCTTACAGGACATGATGTAGTCCAGATATTCCATTCCCCAGTCTTCTTCCGTAGCTTTTACAAATTCCGGAATGATCGCGCAGGAATCTTCATCTGCACGGATCTCCACCTGTTTTTCGTCGAGGCGCTTTTTCATCAGTGGCAGGAACTCATTTGCAATCGCTCTGTGGATCAGCGTTGACTCACATGCATTGCAGACACCGATCCTCTGTGTCTTTGCATTAAACAGAATATCGAGTGCCATATCGAAGTCTGCACTTTCATCTACGTAAATATGACAGTTTCCTGTACCTGTCTCAATAACCGGAACTGTACTGTTCTGTACAACAGAGCGGATCAGACCTGCGCCGCCGCGCGGGATCAAAACATCCAGATAACCATTTAACTTCATGAATTCCGTTGCAGTCTCACGGCTGGTATCAGAAAGAAGCTGGATCGCATCCTCCGGAATTCCGCATTTCTTCAGTCCGTCGCGGATTACTTCTACGATCGCCTGATTGGAATGGATCGCATCGCTGCCGCCACGTAAGATCACTGCATTGCCGGTCTTAAAACATAATGCAAACGCATCTGCCGTTACATTCGGTCTTGCCTCGTAAATAATACCAATGACTCCAAGCGGAACTCTCTTCTGTCCAACCATCATTCCGTTCGGACGCTGTTTCATAGAGATCACTTCCCCGATCGGATCCTCAAGACCAACCACCTGACGCATGCCTTCTACGATACCGTCAATTCTCGCAGATGTTAAAAGAAGACGATCCACAAGTCCTTGAGCCATACCTTTTGCTTTGGCATTTTCAATATCAATGGCATTCGCCGCCAGAATCTTATCTTGCTGATCTAAGATTTCCTGCGCTGCTGCCAGCAATCCTTTATTTTTCTCTGCAGATCCCATCTTTCCCAACAGGAAAGAGGCATCTTTTGCTTTCTGACCTATTACTCTAAGTTCCATAAAACTCTCACTTTCTCTTTACTTGCAGAAAAAGGAACCCTTTTCGGTAATCACCACATCCACCGGCTGATCATGAAGTTCTGCCGGAAGTTCCAGAACCATTTGAAATTCGTATGCGAATGCTGCAGTTCTATGTCCCGGATACCGATCCAGATATTTATCATAATAACCGCCGCCTTTTCCAAGCCGCTTTCCGTCTCTGGTAAATGCAATTCCCGGAACCATGATCACGGCCTCCGGCCAATCCACCATCTGACAGTGCTCTTTCGGCTCCATAATGCGAAATGTGCCGCATTCCAGATCATTCAGGGAACTCACTTCAAAGAACTCCATCTCACTGCCAAGCACCTTAGGAAAAGCAACCTTCACGCCGCGATTCCAAAAATACTCCAACAATTCCGATGTACCGGTCTCCCAGGAAAGTGCCATATACGCATAAATCTTCTCTGCATTTGCAAGAAGAGGATTGTTCAATGCCTGAACATATACCTCGTGATCCAAGCGTGCTTTTTCTTCCGGCTCCATTCCTTTCAAAAGGACCTTCATCTGCTTTCTAAGATCAATTTTTCTTTTTTCCAACGTTTCCATATTTTTCACCGAGATTCGTAATAGAACCGTCTTTTTCCTGGATGGAAATATTATTTAATGTGCCTCTTAAACTTGCACGGAAGTCCTTGATGTATTCGGCTCTGAGCTGTGCCTGCTCCGCCTTTTCCTCCTCTGTGAGACCCTCCGCTTTTGCTTTGCGGGCTAATTCATTGATTCTGTCAATACGCTCCTGTTTCATCGTTCCTCCATTAGTGAATGCTCTCAATATAATCGAGCAGATCAAAATTCTCTGTTTTATGTGCGGTAAATAAAGTACCTTTCGTCTTACCTTCCACAGCGATATCCCAGACTACTTCTACTTTTTCCGCATTTGCGATCACCATATCGCAGCCGCTGTGTGTCGCGATCTTCGCCGCATATAATTTCGCAGCCATACCTCCCGTTCCCACATCACTTCCGGTTGTCGCTTTGCCCATGCCCATCAGTTCATCGGAAAGTTCATCGACCTGCTCGATAAACACCGCATCCGGATTCTTTTTCGGATCATCGGAATAAAGACCGTCAATGTCAGACAGTAAGATCAAAAGGTCTGCATCGATCAAGGCTGCTACGATCGCAGAAAGGCGGTCATTATCACCAAACTTGATCTCATATGTAGAAACCGTATCATTTTCATTTACGATCGGAACCGTACCCATTTTTAAAAGTTCGTTAAATGTATTGACCGCATTTTCTCTGGAAATATCATTTATGATCGTATTTTTCGTCATCAAAATCTGTGCCGGGATCTGATTGTACTCAGAGAACATGCGCTGATATACCATCATCAGGCGAGCCTGACCAACGGCTGCATGCGCCTGCTTCTCAGAAACAGTCTGCGCTTTCTTTCCGCCAAGTGCCTGTCTGCCGGCCGCGATCGCACCGGAAGAAACCAGAACAACTTCTTTTCCCTTGCCCTTCAGGTCCGCGATCACACGTACCAGATGTTCAATCTTATGGAGATTCAGATCTCCGGTCTCCTCATGGGTAAGAGAAGAAGATCCGATTTTTATAACAATTCTTTTTTTATCTTTTAACAGCTCTCTCGCAGATTTTTTCATAATACAACTCTCCTCACTTTAACAAATTACCTTGTCAAATATAGACTATTTAAAAGCGATTATACCTCATTATCAGCGCTTCTGCAACCTTTAATCCGTCCATGGCGGCAGAAGTTATGCCTCCTGCGTATCCCGCTCCTTCTCCACACGGATATAAGCCTTTGATATTGCTCTCCAGACCTTCGTTTCGAACAATTCTCAAAGGAGAAGATGTACGGCTCTCAATACCTGCTAAAATTGCATCTGCACGGTCAAATCCGCGAACCTTTCTGCCGAATTCAGTCATTCCTTCGATAAATGCCTGATTCATCTCCTCTGTCATCAGCTCACGCAGATTGGCAAAGGAAAACGCTCCGCAGATCTGCGGAGTTACATCACCGAAAGCTTCTGACGTTTGATCTGCAACGAAATCTCCGTACAGCTGTACCGGGATCTTTCCTCCGCCCAAAGCAAACGCCTTTTCTTCCAGTCTTCTCTGGAATTCGATACCGCCGAGCGGACCTGCTTCCGGGAAGTCATCCGGTGTAACGGAGACAATGATCGCGCTGTTTGCATTTTCTCCGCCACGCTTATAATAACTCATGCCATTGACAGCCAGTCTGCCCTCTTCCGAAGATGCATTTACAACAAAACCGCCAGGACACATACAGAAGGAATATACGCCTCGTCCGCTGGAAGTCTTTGCCGTCACTTTATATGGCGCTGCTCCCAGTTCTCCCGCATCCTCTCTTCCGTACTGAGAAAGATTCATCATGCTCTGCGGATGCTGCACACGAAGACCTACCGCAAACGCCTTAGGTTCCATCACAACGTTCTGCTCATTGAGTGTCTTGAAAAATTCACGGGCACTGTGACCGATCGCAAGGATCACATGATTCGTTTCAATGATACTTCCATCTTCCAGTTTTACACCGACAATGGAATTTTCATCAATCATCAGCTCTTTTACACAGCTGTTAAAACGAACCTCACCGCCATGTTCGATAATACGCGTACGGATATTTTTCACAACGGTCTGCAGAACATCTGTGCCAATATGCGGTTTGCTGTCATAGAGGATTTCCTCATCGGCTCCCGTTTCCACAAACAGCTCCAAAACCTTTTTATTTCTGCCGGACACATCTTTTACCAGTGTATTCAGTTTACCGTCTGAAAATGTTCCTGCTCCGCCTTCGCCAAACTGCACATTGGAGCGCACATCCAGATGGGAATAACCGTTCTTCCAGAATTCCTCCACCTTTTTTGCACGCACTTCCACCGGATCGCCCTGCTCCAGAAGGATCGGAGCCATTCCGTTCTCTGCAAGAGAAAGTGCTGCAAACATGCCGGCCGGACCGGCACCAATGATCACCGGACGATATTTCATGGTCTCTGTTCCATGCTGCGGATACTGATACGGAACTTCCGTTTCAAGCTTAATATTGTTGTTCGCTGCCTTCTTTACAATCTGTGCTTCCTTTTTGGAATCTGCAAGCTTCACATCTACAATATAACTATAAAGAAGATTTTCCTTCTTTCTCGCATCAATGGACCTGCGTACAATTGAAAGGTCAGCGATCATGGATTCCTGTATTTTCAATAATTTTGCTGCTTTTTTCTTTAATGCTCCGGACGTGTGTGTTACTTCCAGAGCAAGCTGATTGATTCGGATCATATATGTATCAACTCCTGTTTCCCTCTATTTCCTTCCGGTTGCACAGACTGCAGACAGATGTCCGCTGGACCATGCCCACTGCAGATTATATCCGCCGCAGATTCCGTCCACATCCAGAATCTCTCCGGCAAAATACAACCCCGGAACAAGTCTGGACTCCATCGTTTCCGTATTCACATCTCGCAGATCCACGCCGCCCATACAAATCTGTGCCTTATCAAACGGGTTGGTTCCCACTACTTCAAAAGAAAACTCCTTGATCACACGACAGAGTTCTGCAAGCTTTTTATTTGCGATCTCAGAAACCGGCTGTTCCTGCCTGATATGGACAGCTTTTAAGAATAATGCTGCTAGTTTTTTATTGAACAGTCCGTTGATAAAATCTCCGGCTGCACGATCGCCCAGATAATTTCTCTGATCTTTCAGCACTGTAAACAACTCGTCTTCCGGCATATCCGGCATAAAATCAATAACTGCCAGCACTCTCTTTTTATGATCCAGTGCTTCTGCCGCATAACGGCTTACCTGAAACACCGGAATACCGGAAATTCCATAATCTGTTAACTGCAGTTCTCCCTGATCCTGAGCAAGAAATGCTCCACAGTTTCCGTTTTTATCCATCACATACAAAGATACCTTGACATCTGTACGGACACCTGCGATCGATTTGAAGAAATCGCCCTTGCATTTTAACTGCACAAGCGCCGGGAGCGGTTTCTTAATTTTGTGTCCAAGGCTTTTCGCCAGTTCATAACCGCTTCCATCCGAACCGGTCGTTTTTGCCGCCATGGACCCCGCACAAAGAATCACAAAATCTGCGGAATACGTCTGTGTCTCTGTTTTTACTGCAAATCGGCCCTCTTTCTTCTTATTAATAGAAAGAACTTTACTGTCACAGCAGGTACGGATGCCGAGGCTGTCCGCTTTATCGCGCAATGCATCCAGAACTGTCTGTGCCTGTCCGGAGGCCGGATACACATATCCGTTTCTGTCTGTTGTCAAAACACCCAGTCTGCGGAAAAATGCAATAGTGTCAGCAACAGAAAATTTATCGATCACCTGCATCGGTACCCCTTCCACTCCGGAACGGTAACATTCCGCAGTCATGTGAAGGTTTGTCATATTACATTTTCCGTTGCCTGTCGATAAGATTTTCTTTCCTACCCTCGGCATGTGCTCCAATATAGTTACAGAAGCTCCGGCTTCCGCCGCAGTAATCGCTGCCAATAATCCGGCAGCTCCGCCTCCGACAATGATCCCTTCCCGTTTCATGGAATTCCTCCTCCAATGACTCTCACGTTCAAAAATACGCATATTATGGTCTAGTATATCGGGAAGAATTCAAATTTGCAAGTCTTAACTACTGTAAGATTCCAGATAACTGAAAATCTCCGCCATGGTGGGAAACCAGATTCCCTCCATCAAACGCTCCTGTTCCCTTACCGGAAACTCTGCAAGAGGCATATGTGTAAATAAATTTACCGTTTCTCTATCCGAATCATAAACGATCAAATATCCTTCCTCCGCCACCAGACAGTATTTCTCCTTTACGATCTCATGACGAACTTCTTCCTGATTTAAAACCAGATGCATCATCGTTTCTTCCAGTACCTGTTCCTGTACCGTTTCATTCTCAGCAAACAAGGGCGGCTCATACGTTTCCGATGCCTGCACCTGCTGAACCTCCTCCTGTGTTCCTTCCCGTGTCATCCAGAACAGTCCGACCAAACAAAACATCGTCATACAAAAAAAGAAAAGAAAGCCGGATACATATTTTTTCATAGGATATTCCTCCTTTGAAAACAGTATCTGCTTTCTTTTTCTTTTTTATACATCTTTACATCAGATGAACCTTTTTAAAAATGCCGAGAAGTCTGGTTCCGCCAGGCATCTGACGAAGTTCTTCCTCATCCAGACATTTCAACTTGATCAAAAGAACTCCGTAAACAGCCACAGCAACAAAAATGGAGAACACTGTCGCAACGGCATTACTCTTGATCACCATGTAGATCAGCTTGTACACACCAAACGTACATCCACCCATAACAGCTGCCGAGATCGTCGGAATCACAAACGTCTTTTTGATTTCCTGACGATATCCGATGGTTCGACGGATCGCCCAGTGATTTAATAGGCACATGATCAGTGCAAATGCAATATTTGCATATACCATACTGTAAATACCAAGATCCAGCACCAGAGCCATCACTTCAAGCACACCGATATGCAGAACCAGAGCGATCAAAGCATGGATGATCGGAAGATGCATTTTATCAATTCCCTGCAAGATCGCATTCGTAACCGTCGATAAAGAATAGAATACAACTGCAATGGAACCGTAAAGTGTCATCTGGATCGCCAGAGAATTGTCTCCGGAGAATAACAGATTATTGACCGGACCTGCAAGAACCGTCAGACCAACCGTAGACGGAATCGCGATCAGCATAGAGAAGCGGATCGCAGCCGTAATCCTCGCACGGATCTTCTTTTTGTCTCCCTCAGCTACCGCTCTGGAAACAGACGGAATCAGCGAAGAGGACAGTGCATTTGAAACTGCCATCGGAACATTGATCAATAAATGATATTTTCCGGTATAAACACCCCAGTCTGCCGCAAACTGTGATTCGCGTCCAAGGCTTGCAAAATTCGCTGCAAGCAGACCATTATCAATTACACTGTTTACATTATAGATCGCAGAACTTACGATAACCGGAACTACGGTAAAGAATAATACCCTTGTAATCTCGCCGTAGCTTTCCAGATTACCGGAACGGTCTCTTTTTATCTGCCGTTTTGTCGTCTTGCGGTAGACCGCAAATAACAGCAGTAAGAAAATGAGTGCAGTAAGCGCACCGGAACCGGTACCGATCGTACCGCCTGCCGCACCCCAGGCATTGGAATAGCCTGTACCAATCTCATTCTTTAAAATTTCAACCTTCAGTGCCTCATTGAACAGGTAACTTCCTGCCGCAACACTGACAATCGCATTGATGATCTGCTCAAATACCTGGGAGCACGCCGTCGGAACCATGGTTCCGCGTCCCTGGAAATAACCGCGGAACACACCCAGATACGCCATGATCCATACGGTCGGAGCCAGAGTTTTCAATGCAAAGGCCGCATAAGGCATAAAGAAGATCTCGCTGGCAAAGAAATCTGCACCGAACCAGATCACTGCTGCTGTGATCGCACCTACGATCGTTGCATAGCCCAGTGCTGCGCGGAAAATACGCTCCGCATTGCGGTACTGTTTGTTCGCAAGTCGTGCAGAAACCATCTTCGACACAGCCAGAGGAAGGCTGTACGACGACAATAACAGCGCAATATTGTATACATTAAACGCAGTTCCGTAATAGCCCATTCCCTCGTCTCCGATGATGTTGATCATCGGAATACGGTACGCGATACCGATGATACGGACAACGATGGAGGCGATCGCTAAAATACTTCCCTGTACAACAAAGTTAGACTCTTTCGGTCTGCTTCGTTTCTTACTTTCCATAGAATTCCGTCCTGTGAACCTTATCTGTACCATTTACACAGATCCAGGTCTTTCCTTTGTTCAAGATAATTTCATTTCCTTCCAGATCATAAAATCTGGTCACACCAAATTCTCCGTCTTTCTTCCATGTGACAGGAATTGCTTTACCATTCGTAATATAATAACCCTCACGTCCGGTATGCACATTAATGTTCAGATACTCTGTGGTTGCATAGTATCCCCACTCTGCATACTGAATGATGATATTCTTTACTGCAATCTGACCTTCATTGCCTTTGTGGGCAGCACCATACTGGTAACGGTAATATAAACCGTCCTCTTCATTGTACTCAAACCACGGTTCATTATAGCTGTATCCCGGAACTACTTTATACGCGTCCTGTCCGTCCAGCTCTACCTGTGTTGTTCCGCCTGCAAACTTAAAATGTCCCTGATAAGAATCGCTGTATTCTGTGCTGTAGCCCAGTTTCTCAATGGTCTTCTTGATTTTGGAAGCACTCGCGTATGCATTATGCGGCTGCTTCTTATCACTGGAACGGAAAAATGCATTACCGCCGACACCTTCCACACCATTGATATTGTCCACATTTTCCAGGTACGGAACCGCAAACGTACTCTGTCCGAAATGCGCATAAATTGCATCGAATTCACGTGCAAAGTATGTATAATAAGTACGGCAGCTTCGAACAGAACCGATTCGCTCCAGATCATCATAATCTTCAATGATCGCCATATAGCGGTTCATGGAACCTTCTACCGGCGCTTCATAAACAACGCCTGCACGATTGATACCGTACTGCGGAAGCGCTTCTTTATCGTTACTCATCATGATCGCGATCGGTCTGCGGTTGGCCTTCTCCACATCCACCATTTCTCCGGTCAGATAACTGCGGATCTTTCCATCCACTTCCACACGCTCTTCCGGCTCTTCCACAACCGCCTCAGCCTCCTCCGGCTCTGTTTCCAGCACCACAACCTGCTTTGTTGTCTCTTCCGCTTTCGTTGTCTCTACTGCTGCTGTTGTTGCAACAACTTCCTCATATTTCTTGCTTCCGCAGCCGCCAAGCATTGCCGCCATCATGCAGACAGCAATCCCCATCTTGATCCACTTGCATTTTTTCATCATCTTCTGTAACCCCTCCGCTCCAGAATCTCACTCTGCATCGCTTCCATCTCTTTGCGCTCGTCCTCTTCCATATGGTCATATCCGGAAAGGTGCAGCATACTGTGAGCCACAAGGAATGCCAGCTCTCTGGTCTCTGAATGACCGTATTTCTCTGCCTGCTCTTTCACTTTTTCCACGGAGATGACAATATCACCCATCATCAGCTCTCCAGTATCCGGATTAAAGTACTCCTCCGGTGTCTCTTCCAAAGCATCAAAATCACCCGGTGTATCAAAATCACACATCGGGAAAGAAAGAACGTCTGTCGGATTGTCGATCTGGCGCATATCCAGATTGATCTGATGGATTCCTTCATTGTCTGTCAGAAGTACATTTACCTCAAAATCGTACGGGCACTCCACATAATCAATGGACTCCTCGATCACATTATGAATAATCTCCTCAACCGGAAGATCCAGTTTTAAATCTGTCTCGTAATCAATGGTTATTGTCATGCTTTCGTCCTTCCCGGCCGGCACGGTCTGATCTGCGCTCGAATCTCACTCTCGGCTTTTTGTCTGTTTTCTCCGGACTGCCTTCGCGTTTCTTCGCAGCGATCTCCTTGCCTTTGGCCTCATAGTCATCATATGCTTTTACAATCTTCTGAACCAGCGGATGACGTACAACATCATCACTGGTAAAGTAACAAATTCCGATATCGTCAATATCCTTCAAAATTTTCAGCGCTGTATCCAGACCGGAAACGGTTCCGTACGGAAGGTCCTTCTGGGACTGGTCACCGGTAATGATCACCTTTGAGCCAAATCCGATACGAGTCAGGAACATCTTCATCTGTGCCTGAGTCGTATTCTGCGCCTCATCCAGAATAATAAACGCATTGTCCAGCGTACGTCCTCGCATATATGCGAGCGGCGCAACCTCGATCAGACCCTTTTCTGCATTGTGAAGGTAGCTTTCCGCACCCATGATCTGATAGAGCGCATCGTACAGCGGTCTCAAATACGGGTCGATCTTACTCTGCAGATCGCCCGGAAGGAAACCAAGCTTCTCACCGGCTTCAATGGCAGGTCTTGTCAGAATGATACGGTTTACCTCGCCATTCT
>SVDR01000024.1 GCA_015057755.1 Lachnoclostridium sp. | reverse complement strand
AAGACCCCTTGAAGACGACGAGGTAGATAGGGCAGAGGTGGAAGTGCAGTAATGTACGGAGCTGACTGTTACTAATCGGTCGAGGGCTTATCCAGAAGGCTGAAAGAGGCTTGATGAAGACGGTAAATGAAGATGGATTTCAATATGTGGT
Organism: Lachnoclostridium sp.; assembly: GCA_015057755.1. Next base: position 29,612 of record SVDR01000024.1, on the reverse strand, counting down.
TTTGAAGGTACGTTGCTTAAAGGTAACACCTTTAGGATGGCCCGGTGGCTCAGCTGGTTAGAGCGCCGCCCTGTCACGGCGGAGGTCGAGGGTTCGAACCCCTTCCGGGTCGCTGCTTGCGAGTATCCCAGTACTCAGAATGCAAGCTATTTAAAATATGGGGTCTTAGCTCAGCTGGGAGAGCATCTGCCTTACAAGCAGAGGGTCACAGGTTCGAGCCCTGTAGGCCCCATTAAATGCCGATGTGGCTCAATTGGCAGAGCAGCTGATTTGTAATCAGCAGGTTATCGGTTCGAGTCCGATCATCGGCTTTTTATTTTCATGAGAACGTGCGTAGGTATGTTCTTTTCGTGCGTTCAGTCGCACGAGATGAAAATAAATCTGGGTGGATTCCCGAGTGGCCAAAGGGGACAGACTGTAAATCTGCTGCAACTTGCTTCGGTGGTTCGAATCCACCTCCGCCCACTATGAACTGCATTGCGGTTCAGATTTTATTCTACATAGGAATAGATGGGATATTAGCTCAGTCGGTAGAGCACTTGACTTTTAATCAAGTTGTCCGGGGTTCGAATCCCCGATGTCTCATTACCTAGAGGTACCGAGAAACCTTATAAATAAAGGCTTCTCGGTATTTTTTTATGCTCTTTGATAACCAATTATAGATAAGAAATTTGACACTTATTTTAGAATATGGTATCCTCAAATTATGAAAAAATACAGCAAGAGGAGAAATACGATGAATCAATCAGGACTCAATACACCGCAAGTGATTACAGAAAATATGATTCAGGCAGGAGTGACAAAGTCAAAAACACCGCTTGGTAAGATGATTCTATTGGGAATTTTTGCAGGTATGTTCATTGCATGTGGTGCGTCTGCCAGCAGCGTGGCGATGCATGCGATGACAATTGTTGGATTGCAGAGACTGGTTGGCGGCTGTATTTTCCCGATTGGTCTTATGATGATCGTATTGGTTGGCGGTGAATTGTTTACCGGAGATTGTTTGATGGTTATGGGCTGCGTACATGAAAAGTATCGTGCATCCGATGTGGTCCGCGTACTGATAATTGTTTATTTTAGTAATTTTATTGGTTCTGTTCTCATTGCTTTTATGGTGTACATGAGTGGTCAGCTTGGATTTACCAATGGTCTTCTGGGGGCATTTACGATCAAGATTGCCATGGGTAAGGTGTCCTTAGATTTTGGAACAGCGTTTATTTCCGGTATTTTGTGTAATATTTTTGTATGCGTTGCAGTTCTTATGGCTGGTGCAGCAAAAGATGCAGCCGGTAAAACTTTCGCATGTTTTTTCCAATCATGGCATTTGTTGTGTGTGGATATGAACATTGTGTAGCGAATATGTATTATATTCCGGCTGGTATTTTTGCTGCAGGAAATGAGCAGTTCGTTGAGTGTGCGATCAGTGAGTATGGTTATACTGCAGAAAAGCTGGCAGAGCTGAATTGGACAAATTTCTTTTTGGTAAATCAGATTTCGGTAACGCTTGGAAATATTGTAGGCGGAATGATTTTTGTAGGACTGATTTTGTATGCGATTCATGCGAAAAATCTATCATAATAAAAATATGGAAAACTGTCGGAGTATATCCGGCAGTTTTTTTGTATAAAATAATCCTTAGAATAAAACAAGATAGATGAGGTTTGGAGGTTCGCGATATGATAAATCTTCCGTTAAATGTTGATTTTTCCAATAAAGTCGTGGTGATCACAGGAGCAGGCGGAATCATCTGCGGCACGATGGCTCGTGCCTTTGCGCAGGCTGGAGCGAAGGTTGCGGCGCTTGATCTGAATGAGGAAGCTGTGAAAACGTTGGAAAAAGAATTGAATTCTGAAGGTTTTCTCTGCAAAGGATATAAAGCTAATGTATTAGAACCAGAGGTACTAAAAGAGGTTCATGCTGCTGTGAAAGCAGATCTTGGTCTGTGTGATATTTTAGTCAATGGTGCAGGAGGCAATAACCCGCGCGCTACAACAGATAATGAATATCATCATGAAGCAAAGCCGGGAGATAAATCTTTTTTTGATTTGGATCCGAATGGGGTTGACTTTCTGTTTAAGTTGAATTTTCAAGGAACACTGCTTCCGACACAAACGTTTACCTTGGATATGGTGGAAAAGCAAAGCGGCTGTATTCTGAATATTTCTTCTATGAATGCGTATATTCCGCTGACCAAGATTCCTGCTTATTCTGGAGCAAAAGCTGCGATTTCTAATTTCACACAATGGCTTGCCACTCATTTTGCAGGTTCCGGAATCCGCTGTAATGCGATTGCACCGGGATTTTTGGTAACGAACCAAAACCGGGCGTTGTTGTTTCATGAAGATGGAACACCAACTGCGAGAAGTGCAAAAATTCTGAATGGCACGCCAATGCATCGTTTTGTCGATAGTGAGGAGTTGTTGGGAGCTGCGATGTTTTTATGCGATGACAGAGCAGCTTCTGCCATTACCGGAGTTGTTCTGCCGGTAGATGCAGGATTTTCTGCATATTCCGGGGTTTAATAATCGGGTTCAAGAAAAGGAAACTCCGACGTAAGAGTTGCGGCGGAGTTTCTTTTATAGGAATTAAAAAACAAATCGGATTAAACGGCTTGGCCGACCTGAACTGCGTCTTATTTCTTTTCCGGCAATTTTCACATAACCGCATTCTTCCAGTTTGGCAAGTAAACGGTTCATATTTCTGGGAGACATATTCATTAACTCTGCCATTTTATGGGGAGTTGTTACTTCGATTGCGTATTCTTGTAAGATAGATTCCAATTTCTTCAAAGTATTCATACCAACCTGTGAGCGAAGGGATATCTCCAGGAGTCGTTTGTTGGCAGTGGAAGCCGGTTCTGGTTCTGAAGTGATCGTTTCGTATGTAAGCGGACCTGCAATATTTCCATCTTCATAAGTCAGATATAAACAGTCCTTTTTTTGACGGTGAGCTCGGAGGAGACTGTTTTCTGCGTTTGATTTTGAAGAGTAGGAATCTGTCCCCAAACCAATGCCAATAAATATATTTTTAATATTCTCATTACGTCGGATGTTTTGGAATAAAGGAAAAATTTTAAAGTTGTCGGAATACTGTTCTAGTTGCCGAAGCGTTGTAAATAATACGAAGTGTCCGTCGGATAGTTCATAAATTGCTGCACGGTTGTTGAGGGCGAAGACATAAATAGCTTCTTTGGCTTCATTCTCTGAGTGAAAGCGTTCTAATTCACTGATCTTGTATAACTGATCTCGGTAAATGTCGATATCCACCATAATCGTTGCAACGAGATTATATTCCGCCAGTTTGAGTTGATGACGAAGTCGGAGTGCATTGATCCTTTGAATAATAATCTCTGTTGGCGGATCAATTTTTACATAGGGTATTTTTTGTTCAGATAATGCATTAGCTACAGAGATATTACTGGTAATGCAGAAGGAAACTCGACGACTGAAATAGTTATCTGCGTGAAATGCTATTAAATCTTCGATATAATTTTTTTCATTTGGTTGAAATTTAGCAATATACAATTCAAGCTCATCCTGAGAAAAGCCAATTTCGTCGTAAACATTATGTATCAGTTCAGGAGAATAAGAGTCTACACTGACTCTTTGTAAATTCCATTGATTTTTATAACTTGCTTTCAAGAGTGCGGCTAAAAATGCCTGAGGTGTGTGGGGAAGGGATTCCCATGGGATTAAGGGACGTATGCGGCTACTGACATATTCAAACGGTGTTGCACCGGTAAAGAGAATTCCGTCAAATGCCAGCTGATGGTCTTGCAGTTTTTCGACAATTTCTTCATATGTATCAGTGTAAAGATATTCCAAATCGGCATATAATTGAGTATTTTCTGCAACATGACGAATGATTCCAACGCTTCGTTTTCCACCGACTACAAGTATCTTCATAGAATCGCCTCCTATATTTTGGACAGTAGAATCTCTTTAATTAGATTATATTATATCAAAACATGGAAGTAAATGATGAAAAATGGAACGCCATCATATTAAAGACATAATTAAGGACAATATACAGCGCAAAAAGGTCATGTTACGATGTAGATACAAAAAGAGAAGAATCAATGAAAGGAGAAACGATTATGGAGAAGAATACAGCAAAACCGGAAGAAAACCAGGAAGAGAAGAAAGAGGAAGGTTTGTACACGATCATTGACCGTTATTTAGAGTTTTGCAGTCAGGCTCACTTGAACAGTGGCAGAGTTGAATGGAATGACAGATATATTAACTGCTGGTTTCCTTATTAAGGATAAACCTGATAGAAAAATCCCCCGAAACTCTCATTGCCGATCCGGCAGTGGGAGTTTTTATGATAGACAAATTAAAGAACCTGTGATAGAATATAAAAACAGAACATACATTCGATTTTTGAGAGGAGGCATGTGAATGGTGTCACAAGAATTAACGTATATTTCCATTGATCTGAAATCGTTCTATGCCTCTGCGGAATGTCGTGAGCGTGGGTTAAATCCAATGACCACCAACCTGGTGGTGGCAGATAAAAGCCGTACAGAGAAAACCATTTGTCTGGCTGTAACTCCGGCATTGAAAAAGTATGGAATCCCGGGACGACCTCGTTTGTTCCAGGTTGTACAGATGGTAAAGGAGGCCAATGCAGCCCGTTTGAGAAATGCTCCGGGAGGCGTGTTTACCGGGGAATCTTACGATGCAAAGGAACTGGAGGAGAATCCGTCACTTGCCATTGCTTATTTGGTCGCACCGCCGCGTATGGGACTTTATATGAGGTACAGTACCCAGATTTACAATATTTATCTTCGCTATATTGCGCCGGAAGATATTCATGTGTACAGTATTGATGAGGTAATGATTTCTGCAGGATCCTATCTCGAGACGTACCATATGACTGCGAAAGAACTGGCAGTTAAGATGATTTTAGAAATAGAGAAGGAGACCGGGATTACTGCGACGGCCGGAATCGGTTCTAATTTGTATCTTAGCAAAATCGCGATGGATATCGGTGCTAAGCATGCGGAGCCGGATGAAAACGGCGTCCGAATTGCGGAATTGGACGAGATGAGCTACCGAAAGACACTTTGGAGTCACAGACCTTTGACAGATTTTTGGCGTGTTGGCCGTGGATATGCGAAGAAATTGGAAGCTCATGGACTTTATACCATGGGAGACGTGGCTCGATGTTCAATTGGCAGACCGGAAGATTATTACAATGAAGAGCTTCTTTATAAGATGTTTGGAGTCAATGCAGAGCTGCTGATCGATCACGCATGGGGATATGAGCCGTGTCGGATCGAGGATATTAAGGGATATCGTCCTGAGAATAACAGTGTAGGTTCCGGTCAGGTATTAACCTGCCCGTACGATTGGGACAAAGCGAGATTGGTAGTGCGTGAGATGGCAGACAATCTGGCCCTTGATCTTGTGAATAAGGGGTTGGTATCCGATCAGATGATCCTGACGGTCGGTTATGACATCGAAAATCTGACAGACACGGAAAGACGAAAACAGTACAAAGGAGAAGTGACTGTTGATGTCTATGGAAGGAAGATTCCCAAGCATGCACATGGAACGATTCATATGGAGAAGCAGACATCATCTGCAAAGCGGATTACGGAAGCTGTGATGGAATTGTTTGATCGGATTGTGGATAAAACTTTGTTGGTAAGAAGGCTGAATCTGGTCGCAGGAAAAGTGGTGTATGAGTCGGAGATAAAAACGGAAAGCGAAACTTACGAGCAATTAAATCTGTTTACAGACTATATGGCACTGAAGGAGAAACAGGAGACCGAGCAGAAGTCATTAGAGAAAGAGCGAAAGATGCAGCAGGCCATGATCGATATTAAGAAGAAATTCGGCAAAAATGCGATCCTAAAGGGCATGAATCTGGAAGAAGGCGCGACGATGAAAGAACGCAATCGACAGATTGGCGGACATCGTGAATAGGAAAGGATGTGGCGTGTTGGCATTCAAAGACAGTTCAAAAGAATATGGTGACATTATCAATCTTCCGCATCCGGAATCCAGAAAGCATAAGCGGATGTCCATGCGTGACCGAGCAGCACAGTTCAGTCCTTTTGCAGCGCTGACAGGGCATGATGCAGCGATCAAAGAGACTGCCAGGCTGACAAATGCATTTGTGGATCTGGATGATACGATGAAAACAAGTCTGGATGAAAAGCTCATTTTGATTTTGGAGAAATCAGATGAGAAACTTCCGGTTACGATCACGTATTTTATGAAGGACGAAAGGAAATCCGGAGGTTCTTATGAAGTTGCGGAAGGCTGGATTCGGAAAGTGGATTTTTATGAACGTGTGATCGTGATGGAGGACAGGTCCCGGATTTCACTGGATCATGTGGTGGATATTGACTGTGATATTTTTAGAGAATATTAGATATACGAAGAAAAAGGTCTGGAGCAGGTTTTCTGCTCCCAGACCTTTTGACTTTCCCATATTTCTATAAGGGCTATTAACCTTTGATATAGTTGTAAACAGTTTTCACACCGTAGCCGGTTCCACCTTTCGGATAACCGTCTTTTTTGCTCTTTGCAAATGTAACGCCTGCTACGTCGATGTGCATGAACGGTTTATCCTCTTTGAATTCGTCTAAGAACAGACCTGCGCAGATACCGCCTGCACCATTAGTGGAAGAGTTGTAGAGGTCAGCGATATCAGATTTAATAAATTCACGATATTCATCAAAATGCGGAAGGCGTGCGTATTTCTCGCCGGCAATGTCACTATGGACAGCGATCTGTTCAAACATGTTATCATCGGTTGTAAGAACACCTGCACATACATCACTGAAGAAGTTGGAACAGGAGCCGGTCAGAGTGCTGAGCTCGATGATACTGTCAACGTTTTCTTTGCGGATCATATATGTCATAGCATCTGCCAGTGTAAGGCGGCCTTCTGCGTCAGTGCTGTGGATAAATACGCTCTTTCCAGCCATTGTATGAACGATATCGCCGTTTCTGTAGCCGGCACCGTCCACCATGTTTTCACAGGCAGCAACAACAGTTACCACGTTCTTAGGAAGCTTGTTCATAGCGATGGAGCACATTGCACCGATAACAGCAGCAGAACCTGCCATATCGCCTTTCATTGCGTGCATGTTTGCACCCTGTTTTAAGAAAAGTCCGCCGGAGTCATAGCAGAGACCTTTACCGATCACACCTTTGGCAACACCTTCGCCGCCATTGTAGCGCATTACGATCAGTTTCGGTTCATTGATACTTGCACGGCCAACAGTCAGGAATGCATGCATACCGAATTCTTCGCAGGCTGCTTTGTCAAATACTTCAACTTCGAAGCCGTACTCTTTACCGAATGCAACAGTACGTGCGGCAAGTTCAGCCGGAGTGAGAACTTCAGCCGGCTCATTTACAAGATCACGGGCAATACAGATACCTTTTGCAATATTTGCACCTTCTTCAAGAGCTGCTGCAATATCTTCATTTGCAAACACATGGATCTCTTTCTCTGTGTATCCGGCTTTTTTGATCATATATTTATCAAAAGCATAGTCACAGAGCGGAAGAGTACTTGCAAACTGGCGGGCAATTTCAGCTTTTTCAATGAAGAACATGCTTGTGAAATTGTCTACGAAAACAACTTTGGATTTCAGTTCATTGAGTTTTACACCAACTTTTAAAGTAGCTTTTCTGAAGATCGGAAGAGCTTTTTCATAAAGTTTGCAGTTGAAACCTACAAGGATCAGGTTTACAAAACGATCTTCCAATTTCATACGGAATGTTTTCACCGTTCCCGGTTCCAGACCAAAGTCATCTCCGCCGAGAGCCGCATCAAAAGCTGCCTGGATCGCCGGATCAGAGAATGTCGGTGCCGCATCATATTTTGTGTAGCGAACGATTGTATCAACGTTCTGCGGACAGGAAGTTACCATCTTAAAATTCATCATGTTACGTTCCTTTCTACAAGTGTGTAGCTTGTCTGTAGTATCTGACTATAGAATATCATATTTTTAGAATTGGCTCAATAATTCTTTTAAAATGATAGTTTTCTAAAATCAATATTTTTGGTACAATAAATGTAATGGTTAGAAAGGAGATTATGGTCGATGGCTACTGAAACAGGAAAAAAGACAAATACGTTATTATGGAATGCAGGACTGATCGATGCAGAAGGAAAGCTGCAGAGTCATAAAAATATTGAGATTAAAGACGGTATGATCATTGCGATCAGCGATTATGTAGAAGGTGCACCGCTTCCAGAAGCAGAGGAAAGTATTTGCTGTAAAGATTATATTGTAACTCCGGGTTTTGTAAATATGCACGCACATGCGGCGATGAATATTTTTAAGGGTATTGCGGAAGATGCGTCTGCAGATGCCTGGTTTAATGAATATATCTGGCCGTATGAGAGCAAGATGACAGACGAAGATGTGTATCTTGGAACAAAACTGGCGATCGCAGAGATGGCCAGTCATGGTGTAACAGCATTCGCAGACCATTATTTTGGTGAAGCACAGGTATTAAAGGCGGTTCACGAAACGAAGATCCGTGCAGATATCGCGCCGACGATTTTTGGAACAGCCGGCAATCTGGAGGCACGTTTAACAGAAGTTGGTGATCTTGTAGATCAGTATCAGAAAAAGAACTCCAGAGTTCATGTACGTTTTGGCCCACATTCTCCGTATACTTGTCCGGAACCGTATCTTTCTGAGATAATCAAAGCTGCAAAAGCTCACAATTCCGGAATCCATCTTCATATTTCCGAGACAAAGGAGCAGGTACAGCAGAGTATGGCTGCATTAGGAAAGACTCCGTTCCAGGTAAGTTACGAGGCAGGATGTTTTGATCTGAACTGTCTGGTTGCACATGGTCTCTGGGTAGAGGATGAGGATCTGAAATACCTTGGAGAGGATACCTGGTTTAGTTTCTGTGCAAAAACATACATGAAGCTTGCCATGGGCAATGGTGGTATTTACAGAAATAAAGAGCATTTGAATTTCTCTTTTGGCACTGACGGAGGAGCAAGCTCCAATACTTTGGATATTTTAGAGCAGGCGCGTACATTTACATTAATTGGTAAATATATCTGTGATGATCCGACAACGTATGAGACTTCTTACATCTGGAAACACCTGATGGACGGTCACAGAGCTCTTGGTTTCAATACCGGTAAAGTGGAAGCAGGATTTGAGGCAGACCTTGTTATCTGGGATCTGAAGAAAGTAAACACATTCCCGGTTTACAATCCGCTGACAGCGCTTCTTTACAGTGCAGATGCATCTAACGTGAAGTATACCATGGTTAAGGGTGACTTCCTGAAATATGACGGCAGACTGACCTGTGTGAATGAAGACGAATTACTTGCAGATGTCAAAGCTGCTCATACAAAGCTTCTGGCACGCGGCAAAGGAAAAGCAATCGTCGTTTATTAATGATAAGGAGACCGATTATGTTTGAGACAATGCATTATATCGTGGCAAGTATCGATGGTGATTATGCACATCTGAAAAGAACTGATGTGAACGACAGTGAGTTGAAGCTGGTTGCAAGAGCACTCCTTCCGGACGGGATCGCAGAAGGAACAAAACTGAAATACGAAATGCTTCAGTACGAGATTGAAGGTTAAAGGGGATTTGAAACAATGAAGCTTACCATTCTTGTGGACAACAATACCTTTATTGATCAGTATTATTACGGAGAACCGGCAGTCAGTTATTATATTGAAACAGAAGGAAAAAAGATTCTGTTTGATACCGGATATTCGGATGTTCTGATCCGCAATGCGGAATTGATGGGAATTCCTTTAAAAGAGATTGACTGTATCGCTATTTCCCACAGCCACAATGACCATACCCGCGGCCTGCAGTTTTTAAAGGAATATATGGACATGTCGCAGATCGAGCTGGTTTCTCATCCGGGCTGTTTTGTAAAGAAATTCGTGGATGACCTTTATATTGGTCCGCCGTTTGTCGGAGAGGAAGTCAAGGAAATTGCAGATTTCAAACCATCCAGAGGGATCAAAAAGTTAACAGACCGTTTGATTTTTCTGGGTGAGATCCCGCGCACCAATGATTTCGAAAATCTGACTCCGATCGGAGCAGCGGAAGAGGATGGAAAACTGGTTGATGATTACAATATGGACGATACAGCGCTTGTGTATCAGAGTGACGAAGGTATCTTTGTGATCACAGGCTGTTCTCACAGCGGCATCTGCAATATTGTGGATTATGCGAAGTTTGTCTGTGACGATGAGAGGGTGCTGGGAGTACTTGGCGGATTCCATTTATTCGCTGATGATGAGCAGTTAAAAAAGACCATTGATTATCTGGTATCCTGTAACATTGGCAAATTATATCCGTGTCACTGCGTCTCTCTTCTTGCGAGAGCAAGGATGATGGAGAGACTTCCGGTCATGGAAACAGGAGTCGGAATGGTGATCGAGCTGGACTAGCAAAAAGGAAGCAGATATATGAAGAATTCTTATCGGTATTTTGAAAATAAGGACTGCCAGTATTATCCGTGCCATAAAGGCATGGACGAGATGAACTGTCTGTTTTGTTATTGCCCGCTTTATGGGATGGAACATTGTCCGGGAAATCATAAATATATTGAGGTAAATGGCAACGTGATCAAAGAATGCACGGATTGTACATTTCCGCATCGGGCGGAGAATTATGATACGATCATAAAGTTTTTGACAGTGAAATAAACCGTGTCAGTATAAATATAGTTTGGGAGGAAAAGTCATGAAGATTTCATGTGTAAAAGCTGTGTATTACAGCGCAGTAGGTTCTACAGAGAAAGTAGTAACAGGTGTGGCAGAAAAGATTGCTGCAGCACTTGGAGTTCCGGTAGAAGTGTATGATTTCACACTTCCGGAGAATCGTAAAGAAGTAAAAGTATACGCGGCGGATCAGCTGGTTGTTTTCGGAACCCCGGTATATGCAGGTCGTGTACCGAACAAAATGCTTCCGATCGTCCAGAGCAATTTCCAGGGTGAGGGAGCACTCGCTGTTCCGGTCGTTACATTCGGCAACAGAAACTTCGATAATGGTCTGATCGAGCTTCGCAATGAACTTGAGGCTCATGGTTTCCACACAATTGCAGGCGCAGGTGTTGTCTGTGAGCATGTATTCAGTGATAAGCTTGCTGCAGGAAGACCGAATGAAGAAGACTGGACAAAGCTTTCCACATTTGCTGAGGCAGTTGCGGAAAAGGTAAAAGCGATGACCGAGATCCCGGCTCCGATCGCAGTGCGCGGTGATGATCCGGTTGGTCCGTACTACACACCGCTTGGAACAGATGGTAAACCGGCTGTATTCTTAAAAGCAAAACCGAAGACAAACGAAGAGCTTTGCGATAAGTGCGGTATCTGTGCGAAAGTATGTCCGGTAGGCTCTATCAGCATGGAAAATCCGTCCGAAGTAAACGGTATCTGCATTAAATGTCAGGCATGTATCAAAAAATGTCCTAAGGATGCGAAGTATTTCGACGATGCTGCATTCCTTTCCCATGTGGCTATGCTGGAGCAGAATTACACACGTCGCGCAGAAATCGAAGTATTTGTTTAAGATGGATGTGGTATAGGCAATGGATAAAGAACGTTTTCAAAAACAGGTTAATTTTATTTTAGAGGCTGATAAGGAAAAGAATATCCTGCGTCAGACGCATTTGACAGGTCATGGAAGACGGGAAAATGATGCAGAGCATGCATGGCATATGGCGATGATGATCTATTTGTTAAAAGAGTATTCCAATGAACCGTTTGATCTTGCCAAGGCGATGATGATGGCATTGATCCATGATATTGTTGAGATTGATGCAGGCGATACTTATGCATACGATGAAGCCGGACTTGCCACTCAGAGAGAGCGTGAGGAGGCAGCGGCAGAGCGTATTTTCGGCTTGCTGCCGGAGGATCAGAAAGAGGAGTTGAGAGCCCTGTTTGAAGAGTTTGAAGCATATGAGACTCCGGAAGCCAGAATTGCACATGTGATGGACAACCTGCAGCCGCTGCTTTTGAATAATTCCAATGACGGCGGCGACTGGATCGAGCACAATGTCTGTAAGTCTCAGGTTATGAAACGTCAGAGCAAAAACTATCTTGGCTCTCAGGAAATCGGTGCGTTTACGGAACAGTTGATCAATGAAAATGTAAACAAAGGTCATATTCGAAATGAATAAAAGAACTCCTGCGATATGGTGATCAAGTATGAAACCATCTTGCAGGAGCTTTTTATTTATCTGCTTGTTTCTTCAATAAAGAGATCGATCTGTTCTACGATCGTATCCAGACTCTTTCTCCAGAAATCCGGCTGAGTCAGGTCAATCCCTGCACGCTTTGCAACATTCTCCACGGTATCGATGGAAGTTGCTTTTAATAATGCGCGGTATTTCGGGATAAAGGCCTCTCCTTCTTCCAGATACTGGGCGTAGAGTCCTCTGGAGAAGAGGCCTCCAAAGGCGTAAGGGAAGTTGTAATAACTGAGTTCAGAGCTATAATAATGGCTCTTGCAGCACCACATATACGGGTGCATGTAGTTCGGATCCAGACCATCGCCAAAGGCCTCTCTCTGTGCATTCAGCATAATCTTTTCCAGATCGTCTGCAAATAAGAAGGTGTCAGATCTGCGGCGGAATACTTCATCTTCGAACAGGAAGCGGGAATAAATATCCGCGATCGTCTGGGTGCAGTCCTGAAGCTGGGCCTCGATAAGTGCCAGTTTTTCGCTTCCGGATGCATGCTTGATCGCATCACTGACGATAACGAGTTCATTGAGCGTTGAAGCAGTTTCCGCCACAGGCATGGTATATTCCATGTTCAGCGGACGATGGCCGCTGATCTGCTGGTCATGGTAGGCATGACCAAGTTCATGGGCCAGTGTCATGATGGCGCTGAAATTGCCGGAGTAGTTTGTCAGTACACGGCTCTGGTTGGCAAAAGGAACGTGGGAACAGAACGCACCGCCCACTTTTCCGGAGCGCGGGTAAAAATCAATCCAGTTTTCCTGATATGCCCGGTCGATCATTTCTGCCATATCCGGAGCGAATGTCTTAAAATGGTCGATCAGATACTGGCGGGATTCTTCAACTGTAAATCGAAGATTTTCTGTGTTGCCCATTGGAGCAGCCAGCTCGAACCACGGAAGTCCGCCCTCATAGCCAAGCAGTTTTGCTTTATGTTTTAAATAACGATGGAAATGCGGGAGTGATTCACGCATAGCAAGGAACATGGCATCCAGTGTTTCTTTCTGCATCCAGGACTGTTCCAGTGTCATTTCTAACGGATTATGATAGCCGCGAAGTTTTGCTTCCAGATTGACCTGAGCCTTGATGCTGTTCAGCGCAAAGGCAATGGAGTCTTTGCTCTTTCGATAGCTGGCTATTTCAGCTTCATAAGCTGCTTTTCGCACAGCACCGTCTGCATTGTCGGAAAGACCTCGGATCTCGGAAAGGGAAGAAATGCCTCCGTTGTAGTCTACCTCCAGTGTGGCAGTCAGATAATCAAAAAGATCACCCCATGATTTGCCTCCGGATAAATCCATCTGTGCAAATACGGACTCGGCTTCGTCACTCATTTTATGAGAAACTGCCTTCTGGATCCTGGAAAGATAATAGCGATATTCGCTAAGGACCGGATCAGAAGCAAGGAGTGTTTCCAGATTTTCAAGTGTGCCCACATATTTTTCAAAAGCAACGGAAGCCTTTGTTGTATCTGCGAGAAGGGACTGGATCTTCGTAGAGTATTTGGCAGAGGCGCTGTCAGAACTGTCTGTGGCGCGTCGCAGGAAAAAGTAACCGCCCAGGCGATGAGCCAGCATCGTCATTTCCTCGCGGATGCCGATCATTTTTCTGAGAGTTTCGAGAGGCGCAGCCTCATCGAGAATACCGGACTCGGCCTTGTACCGTTCTACAATTTCCTCCAGTTTTTTCATATCCTGTTCAAGGGAAGGATCGTCGATCCCTTTATAATAAATGTCTAAAGACCATTCGTTGTACATCGTTGTTCCACCTTTCGTAATAGGATTGTGAATGTTTGGATATCGGAATATCAGATTGATTATATCATGGAGCCGGTCATTTGCCAAATAGTGTCTGGACACATTTGTAATAATTGACAAAACTGAAATAAGGTGTTATTTTAAAACAAGTTAAATAATTATTTGAGTGCCTGTGGAAGCGGTAACAGTTCCACGGGAGAATAGAGAATCGTGTGCAATTCACGAACGGTACCGCCACTGTAAGCAGGGAGGCGCCACATGAGGTGAAAGCCGGTCATTGGTGAAAACTGAGAAGGCCATGTGGAGCTTATGATATGCAAGTCAGGAGAACTGCTCAAATAGATAACTACAAGAATCTGCAAGTACGGATGGGGTAGTGTTTTTTTGTTGTGGAAAATCGGCCGCAGCACCATTTTTGGTGTTGCGGTTTTTTGTTTTACAAGAATATTTTCCAGACAGCTTCCATGTCCGACCAAAAGGAAGGGAGAAAAAGTATGTTTAAGAAAATGCAGGTTAGACTGCTCAGCTTTTTACTGACAGTCGCAATGGTTCTCGGAATGATGCCGGTTTCCGCGCTGGCGGCGAGGACGAGAAATGGTGGAGCGGAGAATGTGTATATCTCTGTGAGTTATGATGGACAGTTTATTGCGGATCAAAATGGTGATGCGATAGCGTATGTTCCTGTATCTCTTTCGGATGTTGCTTCGATAGACTTGGAATCTTATGGTCTGGGAGAATATCTGTACGATGAAAATCTTGACGGAACTCCGGATATCACAGCGCTGCAGCTGATCATTTATGCTCATGAAAATCTTTATGGGGGAAACTGGAGTGATGTAACCTTTACAGGCAGTCCGGGAAGTTCCTATTTTGCGGGTGGAATTTTTGGTTTTGATGAAAATCTGAACTATTACCTCAACGGTGAATATCCGTTGGCAAGTGCCGGCTGGGGAGCTACTTCCGATCAGATTGTCTTAGAAGCAGGCGATTATATTGATCTTGCAAGCTTTTCCAGTTGGGATTTTTATATGGATTCCAATTATGGTTTTCATTTTTTTGCAAATGAAGATGATGAATTTACCCATGCCTATACAGCGGAAGCAGGGGAAGCGCTTTCTGTAAAACTGGTACGTTCTTATTCCGGAATGGGTTCAGGGGCAACTGTTTATGATGAAGCAGACTATACGGTGTTCTATGGCTCTTCTTATGGAAATGAGACTGGGACTGTGACTACTGATGGAAGTGGCTGTGCAGAAATCACATTCCCATCTGCAGGCACATGGTATCTCTGGGCAGATGGCGGATACGGAGCAGAGTATCCGGAGTCCATTGTTTCAGCACCGGCGTATGCGGTGGTGAGTGTGACTGCCGGGGAAGCAGAAAATTCAACTCCGGAAGAACCGCAGGAGGTCAGTGAAGTATTAACTGCGACAATGAAAAAGCTTGCGGAAACCGTGACAGAACCGGCCTTTGGAACAGATGCAGGCGAGTGGACCGTTTTCAGTCTTGCACGCGGCGGTTATTTTGAAAAAGACCATACATATTTCACAGATTACTACGACCGTATCGTAGAAACAGTCAATGAGACGGCAGCCAGTGTGAATATGAACGGTGCATTACATAAAAATAAATCCACAGAAAACTCTCGTTTGATCGTAGCATTATCTGCACTTGGCAAAGATGCGACAAGTGTTGGTGACTGGAACTTGATCGAACCGTATGATGATTTCACTTGGATAAAAAAACAGGGACTTAACGGTACAATCTGGGCATTGATCGCATTGGATTCCAATGATTACGAAACGGATGATACAACCATTCGCCAGCAGTGTGTGGATGCGATCCTTGAGGCACAGCATAATGACGGCGGCTGGGCATTGACTGCAAATAAAGAATATGCATCTGATCCGGATGTGACCGGTATGGCACTGACTGCTTTATATCCGTATAGAGATCAGGAAGCGGTCAAAACCGCCTGTGACGAAGCCTTTGAATGTCTGTCCGGTATGCAGCACGAAAATGGAGCATTTGAATCCGGAGGAAGTGAATGCTCTGAGAGCTGTGCATGGGTGATCATTGCCTGTACGATTTGGGATATCAATCCAGATACAGACAGTCGTTTTATCAAAAATGAAAAATCGGTTGTAGATGCATTATTGGCGCATTATATGGAAGAGGAAGCCAGATTCCAGCATATCATCGGAGCTGGTGCTAATGGAATGGCTACCGACCAATCTTGTTATGCGTTGGTTGCTTATGATCGTTTATTGAATGAAAAGACAGGACTATTTGATTATAGTGATGTGGATTTTGAAACTTCTGATACCGAGGAAGAAGAGACAGACGAGATGACCGTCAAACTTGGAATCCCGGATGAAATTTCTGCAAACAAAGAAAGCTTCAATGCGATTCTCAGCATCAACAAATGGGACAATGATGCAGGCTATAAGTTAATTGACTTTATCATGTCTGTTCCGGAAGAACTGAGCGTAAAAGATGTAATTCCGGGTAGCAGACTGGAAGGTGGAGAGGTACAGTTCAATCTGGAAGAAGACACAGGAAAATTGCGAGTGGTTTATTTCGATGCCAACCAAAACAGCGATATCACTATTTCCGGAAGTAATTATCCGGCAGAATTATTTACTGTGAAATTTGGAGTTGGCGATATCGAAGAGAGCCTGGATATTGCTGTTACAGGAATGTCTGTGAAATTATCTTCCGATTCATCCGCAGATGATTCCATGATCGTTGTAAATACAGAGAAGGCAAAGGGAACTGTCGATGTGATCAGTTCTGGTATTTCTCTGAGTGCCGTATGTCTGTATACAGGTGATGGTGTAGATTTGATCCCATCTGACAAGAAAGCGGTTGCAATTGCTGTGACTGGTGTAGATCAGGCCAATAAGCTTCTCTTTGATGATGGAAGCAATGAAATTGAATTCTTATATAGCGCTGAAATTACTGAAAAAACAGATTGTCTTTCCTATGTGGCGATTGTTGATGCATCAATCAAAATGACAGAGTTTACAAAGCTTGCAAATTACACATTTGAAAATGAGCATACAACTCCGATTGTTTTCGGTGACTCCAATAATGATGGATGGATCAACGCGCAGGATGCACTTGCTACTGTAGATGCATGGCTGAGAAAAGGTGAGAAACCGGATGATCGTGAAATCCTTGCAATGAACGTCAATGGTGACAGCAGAATCAACACATTCGATGCCCTTGGTATTGTAGAAGCATTTGTTGATCACAGTGATCTTGCAGTTGTAATCAAAGCCGCAACACTAAACGGTGAAGGCGAATCAGATCCTGAATAAAAGGAATGTTCCATGAAAGAGGAGAAGAAAGGAACCAGAATGAAAAAACAATGGCTGGTTTTTGGGGGAATCATATTGCTGATGATGGTATGGATCGTGGTTAAAAGAGGCACAGAGAATACAGGTGCAAATCCCACACTGACCATTGAAACACCGCAGAAAATCAGCGTTTCTGAGACGGATACGTTTGTATTAGATATGTCTGTTTCTGCATTTGGGGAAGCTTTGTATCCGGCGGCCAGCATGAGCATCAGTTTTGATTCTTCCTGTTTGGAATTTCTGGGTGTAGAAGAAGGAAATGTATTTGTTCTGGGAGAAGCAAATGGAGCTGGTGTGGCACGCCAGCTCCCTGAGTGGCTCTGCAATCCGGAGCAATGCAACAAAACCGGAATGATCAACCTTATGTATCTGGATCTTACGGGAGGAAAGCATGCATTCAGCAAGGAATTGCTGGCAGAAGAAGATAATATAGTCCTTCGCCTTCGATTCCGTCTTCGAGGCAGTGCAAGAGCAGGAGATGTGTATGATCTGATTTTGGAGGATGCTGTGTTTGCCGCGTCTGATGAGAGTAAGAGCCTTGCCATGACGACCGGCACATTGAAGACGAAAAACAGCAGAGTGGTGATCGGAGAATAAAAGATGAAAAAATACTTGAAATGGATATTGTGTCTGCTTTTATTCGTTAGCTTATGTGGCTGCAGCGGTAATTTTTCAAAGATCGACCTGCAGAATGCAATGGAACTTCCGGAAAAGGGAATTGTTGAACAGAGAACGTTTGAACAGATTCGGAAAGAAAATGCAATCGCTGTGTTCCAAGGGATGTCCAATGATCTGCTTTATGAATGGACAGTATTTGGAAGTGATCTAACCGAATGCAGAGATATTAATTTTCAGATTGGACTGGAAGATATTGAAGAAGGTAGTCTGCGGATTGTATTTGCAGAGCAGCAGCCGTTTGGATTTCCTGCACTGCTGTCGATTCATTTAAATGATATTTGGGATGCACAGGGTGCGACCGTTTACCAAAATGATCAGGCGGTGTCCTCGGTTTCCATTACCGGAACAAAAGAGACGATTTTGAACTTCTCAGTAAATGAAACGTTGGGAATCTGTACGATCATGGCAGACGAGATCGTGACGGATGAAATCGTGTCAGAAGATGTCCGGTCAGAGGAAGCTGGTGCAGAAACAACGGCTCTGAGTGAAAAGGAGACGGAACAAGACGATTCGTATTTGTCTGCAGTCGAAGATGACAATACGGAAGCGAAGGTTTATGTTTCTGAAAATACAGAGAAACAAAACGCGGCAGATGTTTCAACAGATGGTTCCAATAAAAATACGAATACTGAGAAGGAAAATAAAGCTGATGATTATTTAACGGCAGCTCAAAACAGCAGTGGTCGTGTGTATTCTAACGGAAAACAGAAGGGCAAAGACAAATACAATACCGATCCGGTTCCGGAAGGAAAACCGCTGCCGGTTGAGCCTGAAAATCAGGAAGTGGACGATGAGGAGACTTATACATGTACGTTTTCCATCGAATGTGCGACCATTTTAAACAATCTGGATGATCTGGATCCGGACAAATTAGAGATGGTTCCGTCTAACGGAGTAATCTTAAAGAAGAAAAAAGTGAAGTTTTCCAAGGGAGAATCGGTTTACAATGTGCTCCAGCGAATTTGTCAGGATGAAGGGATCCACATGGAATCTTCGTGGACACCGATTTATAACAGTGCCTATATCGAGGGCATTCACAATCTTTACGAATTCGACTGTGGAAGCGGTTCCGGCTGGATGTACCGTGTCAATGGCTGGTATCCAAACTATGGCTGTTCCAGATATCAGTTGGCGGACGGAGATGTGGTAGAATGGCGATTTACATGTAATCTCGGTAAAGATATAGGTGGTGCGAATGCAGTTGGAAACTAGGATTCGAAAACAAGATGTGTTCCGGACGTATCACCCATTGATCAACTTTCTTTATTTTGCGATCGTGCTTGGGTTTTCCATGGTGTTAAATCATCCGGCAACACAGGTGATTTCCTGTATATCAGCGATATGGTATGCGATCCGGTGTGAAGGAAAACAGGCTTTGAGATTTTCAGTGAAGGCATGTATTCCAATGGTTTTGCTGACTGCTTTTATTAATCCGGCATTTAATCATGGCGGTGTTACTATCTTGCTTTACTTTCCGACAGGAAATCCGCTGACACTGGAAAGTATTCTGTACGGGATTTCAGCAGGAGTCATGCTGGCAACGGTAATGATTTGGTTTGTGAATTTCAATCGCGTGATGACCTCTGATAAATTCATTTATCTTTTTGGAGGAGCTATTCCAACGATGTCGCTCATTCTCAGTATGACGTTAAGATGGATACCGAAATTAAAAACGCAGTTGAACCACATTGTAGTGGCGCAGCGGTGTATCGGACGGGATGTGTCCTCCGGAAGTCTCTGGAATCGTACAAAGACAGCGGTTACGATCATTTCGATTCTGATCACATGGTCGCTGGAGGAAGCGATTGAGACTGCGGACAGTATGAAAAGCCGCGGATTTGGTCTGAAGGGACGTACGGCATTTTCCAATTATCGATTTGACGAACGGGATCAGGCGGCGATGGTCTGGTTTGGATTTTGCGGATTTTATATCTTAATGGGAGCAGCGGCACTTGTATTTGGGTTCCGCTACCTTCCAAGTATCCGGTTCGCAGGAATTGATCGGTATACAATCTGGTTTTATGTTGCTTACTGGTTCCTTTGTATGTCACCGGTTATTTTGAATTATTTGGAGGATAGGAAATGGAAATCTATGGATTCCGCAATGTGACCTTTCAGTATCCGGAAAGTCATAAGAACGTATTGTCAAATGTCAGCTTTTCCATTCAGAACGGTGAATTTGTAATCCTCTGCGGACCATCCGGATGCGGAAAATCAACCTTATTGCGGCACCTGAAAACATGTCTGACGCCATATGGCGGGTTATCCGGTGAGATTGTTTACAAAGGAGCGTTGTTGGAAAATGTAAAACACCGCAGACAGGCGCAGGAGATCGGCTATGTTCTGCAGTCTCCGGATAATCAGATTGTGACAGATAAAGTCTGGCATGAGCTGGCTTTTGGTCTGGAAAGTCTCGGATATGATACACCGACGATTCGGCGCAGAGTAGCGGAAATTGCTGCGTTTTTCGGAATTGAGAGTTGGTTTTATAAGAACATAAATGAGCTGTCCGGCGGTCAAAAACAGATTTTAAGCCTTGCATCGATCATGGCCATGCAGCCGGAGGTGTTAATCTTGGATGAACCGACCGCCCAATTAGATCCGATTGCGGCTTCTGAGTTCCTGGCATTGATCGGAAGAATTAACCGTGAACTTGGAACAACAGTCATAGTTACAGAACACCGACTGGAAGATGTGTTTCCTTTTGCAAACCGTGTGATCGTGATGGAAAATGGGCGGATTGTGTGTGACGATCGTCCGGAGCAGGTGGGAATGCTTTTAAAAGAAAAAGGCAGCGGAATGTTTTTAGCGATGCCGGCTGCAATGCGGATATGGGCGGCTCTGGATACGAAACTTCCCTGTCCGATGACGATTCGTGACGGAAATTCATTTTTGACAGAGCGTGAAAAAGAATGTCCATTTTTAAAAATGCCGGAGAAGGTTGATATACCGTTGGAAACTGAGACAGTTCTGGAATGCGAGGGCATCTGGTTCCGGTATGAGAGAGATTTGCCGGATGTGGTAAAGGGATTTTCTCTGACACTGAAAAAAGGCGAATTCTATGCGCTTTTGGGAGGAAACGGAGCCGGAAAAAGTACCACATTAAGAGCACTTGCCGGATTACATAGTCCATATCGCGGAACCGTACGGACAAAAGGAACGATAGGACTTCTTCCGCAGAATCCGCAGGCGCTGTTTGTAAAAAAGACTATACGGGAAGATTTGCACGAAGTATTTCGCGGACAGAAGTTAACAAAAGAAATACAGGAAAAAATGGTTGCATGGGTCGTAACTGTGTGTGAACTGGAAGACTTTTTAGACCGTCATCCGTACGATATCTCCGGAGGAGAACAGCAGAGGAGTGCATTGGCGAAGATTCTTTTAACCTCACCGGATATTTTGCTTTTGGATGAACCGACTAAAGGATTTGACGCGGAATTTAAGGTTTCGTTTGCAAGGATTCTGGAAAGACTGCTGGATCAGGGAGTAACGATCCTGATGGTCAGCCATGATGTGAATTTCTGTGCAGAATACGCACATCGTTGTGGATTGTTTTTTGATGGTTCAATTGTTGCAGAGGGAATTCCTCAGGAATTTTTCTCCGGGAACAGTTTCTATACAACCTCAGCCAACCGAATGGCGAGACATGTATTGCCAAAGGCAGTAACAGCTGCAGAGGTAATTCATTGTTGCAGTGGAACAACGGAGTTCACAGAGTATAAAGATATGGTATTAAAACGACCGGAATATTCGAAGGCGGAAACTGTGAAACAACCGGCAAAGCTTCCAATCTGGCGCAAAGCACTGGCTGCGACCACCGGAATCATTGCGTTTTTGATTTTCCTGTATGCGACCAGTATTACAGATCTATCGAAATTTATCAACGCAGGCGGTCTGACAGAGGCAGCGGAAGCACAGACTGGATTATACGGTATTCTGATTTTAGACTTGCTTTTACTTATTCTGGCGATCGGACGTCGGTCTGCACCTCCGATTCTGGTACAGACACCGAAGCAAAAACGAAAATTGGATAAAAGAACAAAAATAGCAGCAGTTCTAATTGTTTTGTTTATACCGCTGACTATTTTTGCAGGTGTGGTTTATCTGGGCGATCAGTTTTATAATTTGATTGCTATTCTGGTTCTCCTGGAGTGTATGCTCCCATTTTTGCTTGTGTTTGAGGGAAGAAAACCGAAAGCCAGAGAGCTGGTTACCATTTCTGTTCTCTGTGCGATCTGTGTTGCATCCAGAAGTGCATTTTTCATGCTGCCTCAGTTTAAACCGGTTTTGGCATTGACGATCATTGTTGGTGTAGCTTTTGGTGGAGAGTCTGGATTCTTAGTGGGCGCCATGACGATGCTGGTGTCCAACATTTTATTCTCACAAGGACCGTGGACACCGTGGCAGATGTTCAGCATGGGCATCATTGGTTTTCTGGCAGGTGTGCTATTTCGAAAGGGATGGCTGCGAAGAACAAGAAACTCTCTGGCAGTATTCGGGGCATTTTCGGCTGTTGTGATTTATGGAGGAATCATGAACTTTGCCTCAGCGGTCATGCGTGGTACAGAAGGTTTGACCAAAACAGTAATTCTGGCATATTATGTATCCGGAATACCCATGGACCTGATTCATGGACTGGCAACCGTAATATTTATTATGCTGGCAGCGGAACCGATGTTAGAGAAGTTAGACCGAATTAAAGTGAAATATGGATTGGTAGAATAAAAAAGCGAAGTGGTGTTTTGAATATAAAATATCACTTCGTTTTTTATTACAGTTTTCTTTTTTGTGGTAAAGTGTTATAATAAAAAGGATAGTGAGTGCACGAATCCATTTCTTCGTCACAATCATATGCAGGCAGTTTTTGTGTCGGAAGAATGTGCCGTTGTAGAGACAAAGATGTCTCCGGAACTGAGAAATTCCACAACCGATGGAATTATAGAAGCAGAGGCTGTTTACATTAAGCGCGGTCGTACGATCACTATGTGCCGTGCGTATGTACGTGAACAGGGAAGTGACAAGAATTTGGCTGAAGGAGAGTTCAGTTTTTGTAATATCTCAAAATAAGAGAGAATTGTCCTGCGTCAACAAGAAAATGTCATGTGAGAGTAAGGTGGGTGATGTATGTGCTGTTTCATGTAAAAGAAGAAAGATTGAAAATTGGACATATGAAAATGGACTATATCACTTTTGGAACCGGAAATAAACCGTTTGTTATGATCCAGGGATTAAACACCCGTGGAGTCCAAGGTGCCGGACTGCCTCTGGCTTTTATGTACCGAATGTTTACACAAGATTACAAAGTTTATCTGTTTGATCGTCCGGCAGAGATTTGGGATGGTATTACAGTGAGAGAATTAGCAGAAGATCTCGCCAAAGCAATGGATCGTCTGGGTCTTGCCAATGCAGATATTTTAGGAGTTTCCCAAGGTGGAATGATCGCACAGTACCTGGCTATTGACCGCCCGGATTTGGTTAATAAAATGGTTCTGGCCGTTACGCTCTCCCAAAATAATGAGACAGTCGAAGCAGTTGTCCGAAACTGGATCATGCTGACAGAGCAGGGACGAATGAAAGCGCTCATTGCGGATATGGCAGAGAAGATGTATTCTGAGCAATATGTGAAGCGATATAAGCCGTTTTTGCCACTGCTTACAATTTTTCAGAAACCGAAAGATGTACAAAGATTCATTCGGCTTGCGAAAGCATGTTTGACCTGCAGCACATACGAAGAATTGGAAAAGATCAAATGTCCGGTGCTGGTCGTTGGCGGTCGTGAGGATAAGATCGTTGGTGGTGAGGCTTCGGAAGAGATTGCAAGTAAACTGGGATGCAAACTATATATGTATGAGCATCTTGGGCATGCGGCATACGAAGAAGCAAAAAATTTCAATCAAAGAATATATGAATTTTTGCGAGAAGATAATTAACGTGTTACGGATAGATAATTTATGGGAGGAACCAAGATGGAAGAAACAACAAAACGTGTAATCAAAGACAGTGGAAGCACAACAGAATTTTCTACCGGTGCACATCGTGATGCAAGAACCGGAAAAGGAAGAATTGATCTGATCCCATTGGAAGTTGCGTCTAAACTTATGGATGAAGATCCGATTCTTAAGAGTGTGAGAGAGTTTCAGAAAGATGAAAATACAGAGCATCTGTACGATGCACTGAAGCATTTTTGTGAGAAATATTACGGCGGCGTGATGGAGACTATGCTCTTAGAAGTTGGGATCCATTATGAAGAGGGCGCCAACAAATACGGTGCCAACAACTGGAAAAAGGGAATGGATACCTACATCTACATTGATTCCGCCCTTCGTCATTATCTGAAACATAAACGCGGAGATATGGATGAACCGCATGACCGTGCGTTTGTGTGGAATCTGTTATGCTGCATTTGGGAGCAGAACTATTCGGAAAGATAAAAAGCTGATTTAAAGGTATATCTGTGGAATCAGGAATTACACTTACCTATCGTGGAGGAACTATGGATTTTAAAACGTGCATGCAGCAAAATTCGGCGATTTTAATGGAAGGTGCGCTAGGCGAGCGTCTGAAAAGAGAATACCATATCACATTTGATGAGCATGTAGCCATGGCCGGTCTGGTTTATAATTTGCGTGGGATGAAGGCATTATCGGAACTGTGGAACGGATATATCGATATTGCTCGCCAATATAACCTCCCGTTTATTGCAACAACACCGACTCGCAGAGCCAATCAGGAGAGAGTTTCTGCATCCAGATATTCAGAACGGATTATCAAGGATAATGTACAGTTTTTACGAAACATTCAAAAATCTGCGGATGTGGAAATGTACATTGGAGGTTTGGTTGGCTGTAAGGGAGATGCGTATACTGCGGAAGGTGCATTGACAGAAGAAGAGGCATATTTGTTTCATAAATGGACTGTTACACAGTTTTACGAAGCCGGTGTGGATTTTTTGTATGCCGGAATTATGCCTGCGTTACCGGAGGCGGCCGGATTGTCCAAGGCTGTTAGTGAAACAAAACTTCCGTATATCATCAGTTTTACAGTTCAGAAAGATGGAAAACTGATTGATGGTACAAGTATTGCAGCGGCGATTCATTATATTGATACACATGTGGAAAATCCTCCGGTTTGCTACATGGCAAACTGTGTGCATCCGCGGATTTTATATGAGGCATTGTCACAGCCGTTTAATCAAGCGGAGGAAGTGAAACGTCGTTTCCTTGGAATTCAGGCGAATACATCTCCACTTTCGTATGCGGAACTGGATGGCGCTATTGATCTGAAATGCTCGGAACCCAAGGCTTTTGCAGAGGAAATGATAAAATTATCAGAAATAGCTGATATAAAAGTCTGGGGTGGATGCTGCGGAACGGATACTAGACATATGACAGAGATTGCGGAGAAGGTGCATGGGATTTTAGAAATAATGTGATGGAGGATTTCTCATCGTGATTGAGAATAATGATATGAAATTGGTTCGTGATGAAAACGGACTGGCACTGGTGGCGGACGGGCAGACGCTGCGCGGTGATTTTACAAAGATGATCCCGAGGGTAAAACCGGGAGCGATTTCCAAAGAGCTTCTGGCGAGAGCTGCGAAAATTAAAGATGCAGACAGACCGCTGGTAGCCATTGATGCGACCGCCGGACTTGGCGAGGATTCTCTCGTTCTTGCGGCGGCTGGATTTCAGGTGAAATTGTTTGAGCGAAATCCGGTGATTCACCAGCTGTTGGAAGATGCACTGAAACGTGCGGCAGAGATTCCGGAACTGGCAGATATCGTTGCAAGAATGGAACTGAAACATGGAGACAGTGTGGAGGCAATGAAAAATCTGGACTTTACACCGGATGTGATCTTACTGGATCCGATGTTTCCGGAGAGACAGAAAAGTGCGCTTGTAAAGAAAAAACTGCAGGTAATCCAGAAACTGGAAATCCCATGTGCGGATGAGGCAGATATGATCCTCACTGCCATAGAAGCGAAACCAAAGAAGCTGATCGTAAAGCGCCCGCCAAAGGGACCGTATCTGGCTGGATTAAAACCGGATTTTTCCATTGAAGGAAAGGCAGTTCGATTTGACGGCTTTGCGTCACCGTATGACCGGGTGGAGAAATTTAAAAAGGAAGTTTTGAAATAAATAGCAGGAAAGAAATATGGAAATTAGTTTACTGTTACTGGAAAATCTATTATCGATGTTATTGATCGCGATCATTGGTTATGTGGTTGCAAGAAAAGGACTGATGAATGACAAAGAATGTGCAGCGTTTTCACGTCTGGTGGTCAATATCTTTATGCCCTGCATGATCATAAAAGCCATGCAGATTGACCTGACGGAAGAAAGGGTTCGCGGCTTTGTCTCATTATTTGTTTTTGCACTGCTCGTACATGCGGTGTGGATCGTGTTAGGACGGGTGTTAAATAAGACGATCAAACTGACTGCAGTAGAAGAAGCAACACTGATTTATTCCAATGCAGGCAATTTGATCATCCCATTGGTAAGTGCATTGTTTGGCGAGGAATATGTCTTCTATTCCTGTGTGTTTACTATTGTCCAGCTGGTATTCATGTGGACGCACGGCGTTTCACTGATCCGCGAGAGCAAGAGTATTGAGTGGAAGAAAATTCTGCTGAATCCAAACATTCTGTCGGTCGTGATCGGTGCAGTATTGCTTATTACGAAGCTTCCGCTTCCAAAGCCTGTCACATCTGCCGTTTCCAGTCTTGGAAGTATGGTAGGACCTTGCGCGATGCTGATCATTGGTATGACGATCGCAAAACAGGATTTGGTGTCTGTATTTAAAATGAAGCGGGCATATGTGGTTGCTTTTGGCAGACTGATCGTATTCCCAACCGTCATTTTGGTACTGTTATATTTCAGCGGATATTTGGCAAGACACCCGGAATATCTGACCTTATATCAGATCGCGTTCCTTGCTGTTTCAGCGCCTCCTGCAGCAACCGTATCGCAGCTTGCGGTTATGTATGACAGAGATGCAGTCAATGCCAGCATATTCAATGTAATGGGTGTGGCAGGCTGTGTGGTTACGATGCCGGTAATGATGTTTTTACTGCAGCTCCTCTTTTCTGCCTAATACACAGAAGCGAATGATCCGGCAGATATAAGGAATACTTTCTTTACATCCTCCTTCCAGCCATTGCATGATGATGGAATGACAGCCGGAATTATAAAAATTGGTCAGATATGTGATCATGGTTCGATCTGTGATACCAATAGAGTTACAAAGAGGGATTGCAATTTGTTCAAGCATAGCATTATACTCTGCTGCATATTGACTGGCTTTCAAATGAAAGTCTGAAATTAAGAAAACATTCCGATTGGAGGAAATTACCTTTAAGTAGGGAACAAGGATTTCATCGGATAAGTTCAGAAAACAATCCGGAGTAATGTTAAGGATGGCAGTTTCCTGAAGGAATAAATGAATAATATAGCCGCGAGCTTCATCCAACAGTTCATTTAAGTTTTGATAATGACTGTAGAAGGTGGATCGGTTAACGTCGGCTTTTTCACAAAGTTCTTTGATCGTAATCGATTCAAAGGACTTTTTTTTCATCAGAGCAATTAGTGCTAAAACCATCTTTCTGGCTGTATTTTTATATTTTGTTTCGTGTTTATTCATCATGTCCTCCTATTTAGGTCAAACCAACAAATACGACAATTATGTTGTTTCTCTCGTTAGGTTTCGTATAGTATAGTTATACCATAAAACCAACATTTGTTGGGTGAAAAGTGCAAGGAGGAAGTATCATGAAAGGTTTTATTTATCATGGTCCGGGAAACATTACATTAGAAGAGCTGGAACTGCAGGCTTGTGGTGATAATGATGTAATTCTGAAAAATATTGCAGCAGGTGTTTGTGGCAGTGACGTTTCTGCGTACAAACATGATGGCGATTCGGTTTATATTTTCAAAGAGCATGAATTTGGTCATGAGATGGTAAGTAGAGTTGTTGAAGTTGGAAAAAATGTGGAGGGTCTCGCTGTTGGTGACCGCGTATATCCATTTCCGACCACATGTAAGGGAGACTTTACGCGTGCTGCTACGGTTGGCGGATTCTCTGAATACGTTCATGTTCCGAATTGTCAGCTTGGTGTAAGCGTTTTTAAAGTAGATGATTCCATTTCCGATAAGGCAGCAGCAATGATCGAGCCATTTACAGTCGGCGGTCATTCTGCAAAGATCTGTAATCCGGGTCCGGGAAAAAATGCGGTAGTATTCGGCGCAGGTATTATTGGTATGTCTGCAGCAATTACCTTAAAGTATATGGGCTGTGATAAAGTTATGCTTGTCAACCGTTCTACATACAGACTGGATAAGGCAGCAGCACTCGGTTTTGAAACATGCAGTCCGGTAAAAGAGGACTTTAGCACAAAAGCCAAAGAAGTATTTGGTATTAATTATGGTATTGCCGGCGAGGTTCCGAACGTAGATATTTTCATCGATGCTACGGGCGCAGAAGATGCATTCAATATGTTTTTTGCAAATGCAAAAAGAGGAGCAATCCTTTCCATCGTAGGCGTGCATCATGAGCCGCGCATGATCAATCCGGTTATGCTTACATATGGTGACCTTACATTGAAGGGAAGTCCTGGATATGATATGGAAGATGTGGGAACTGCCATGGAAATCATGAAGTCCGGTCAGTTTGACATTGACAGTCTTGTGAGTCATGAGTTTAAATTAGAGGATTTGGAGGAAGCAATTAAGACAGCTTCTAAATCCGGTGAATCTGAAAAGGTTTTAATCGTATATTAATTTAGCGATACAGGGAAAAGGGGAGTCTCCTGGAATGATCGTCATTCGATTGTTCTGGGAGATTTTTCTCGTTTTATATTTTCAAATATACTTTAGTATGTTAAAATAAACTGACATGTATATGGTAAGGAGTGAAAACATGGGCAAAGTTTATTTATTAGATTGTACATTGCGGGACGGCGGTTATGTCAATGACTGGCGTTTCGGTGAAAAAGCGATAAAGGAAATTGGAAGAAAGCTGGCGCAGACCGGTATCGAGATGTTTGAAGTCGGTTTTATCAAAGGAGATACCTATGATCCGGACCGATCTATATATCCGGATGTGGATCATATTATCCCGATGATCCAGCCGAAAGATTCCAAGATGAAATATGTGGCAATGCTGGACATGAGTGCACCGGTTCCGCTGGACCGTATTCCACCATGCGACGGAACTTCCATTGACGGAATTCGTGTCATCTTTAAGAAAAGCAAAATCCACGAGGCGTTTGAATACTGCAAAAAGATTCAGGAGCTGGGCTATTTTATTTCGGTGAATTTTGTGGGTACAGATTTGTACACCGATAAAGAGTTTATTGAAGGAATTGAATTGTTCAATCAGTTGAAACCGTTTGCTGTTTCTATCGTAGACAGTTTCGGCCTGATCAAGCGTAAGCAATTTCTGCGTCTGGTTTATTTGGCAGACAACAATCTGTCAGAAGGAATCACACTGGCTTATCATGCACACAATAATCTGCAGCAGGCATTCGGAAATGCAGAAGCACTGGTGGAGATGAATCTGAAACGTGATTTGATCATCGATGCATGTGTATTTGGCATGGGCCGCGGAGC
>SVDR01000106.1 GCA_015057755.1 Lachnoclostridium sp. | reverse complement strand
GCATGGGGATAAAAGGCATACAGCAACCGAATCCTGCAGCAGCTTTTAGATTCCGGTCTGATTGAAGAGATCGAGCCGCAGAAGCAGGAAGGAAAAGGGCGTCCTACAAGACAGTATCGTTTTATGAAACAAAAATTTATTCAGGAGTTTTTCTGATTAGCAAAAACTGACCGCCGTCTGCATGTTGCAGAACGGCGGTCTTTTGGAGATGTATATGAAGTTACAATTACTATCTGTTACAGGGCAGCCAACTCCTTGCCTAGTGCAGCACATGCTTCAAGTCCATCGGCATCCGGTGTTTCATTTAAAATTAAGCCCTCGCCGCCAACTAGTGTCGCGCCTGCTGCTTTCATCCGCTCCTCCCAATCTCTCATCCACTGACCGTCACCCCAGCCGTAGGAACCAAACAGTGCAATCTTCTTGCCTGCCGCAAAACCTTCCACTTCCATTACGAACGGTTCCATCTCGCTCTCCTCGAGGACTTCGTCTCCCATAGCCGGACAGCCCATTGCAAATACATCCGCTGCCTTTAAGTCATCCATGGATACAGAAGATACATCGGCAACCACCGATTCTTTTCCTCCATCCGTAATTCCCTGACCAATAGCAGCTGCCATAGCTGCTGTATTACCTGTCTGACTCCAGTATGCAACAATAATCTTACTCATTTCCTTTTTCCTCCTGATTTTTATGCAATTAATTGACGACGTCTCATAATATTATAGAACGCCACAATGTCCTTCACTCCGAAGCCGCTGCCCGCCATACGAATGACTGCTTCCTTCGCCCTGTCATAGCCGTCGAACGTTTTCTTCGCTTTTTCCGGGTCACCATATACCTTCCAATAACCGGAATAGAGACAATTTTTGCCTTCATTCTCGATAAAACCAATCACATCCTCCGGCGGATACCCCAAAAGCAGACCGATTTCATGAGGAAAATCTGCGTTTCCATCCACATAAGCCCGATAATGAACCGACAACTTTTCAAGAATCTGTTCCAGAACAGTTTCAGAGTAACCGAATTCCTCCATCAGTTTCCGTACATCCTCCTGTGACAGATAGCGGATCAACCGATTTCTTCTATATAAGAGAATGGCCGTCTTGCACTCTTTTTGGGACAAAACATGACAGGAGATCTGTGTTCCCTCAAACATCCGGAACACTTCCTCCATCTGTTCACTGCGTATCTGCAGAAGATTGGAGACCTTAATCCCGGTCAAAAGCGGGGCACACTGCAAAGATGCCTGAATTTCTGCCACACTGGTGTCCAATCGCCTCATAATGCTGAGGGTTTCATCGCTCATTCCATTACCTGCCTTTCCTCATGCGCTGTGTCTTTCCAGAATTTCCGTCAATGCGGCCTGGCTGCTGGTATGACATCGAACCACATCGGTTCTCTTCTCGTCAATCGCATCCGTGACACAATGAATCATTTTGTGAGAGACCGTGTTGGTGAACAGAATTAAAAGATCAGGACATCCCACCTTTTTGCTCAATCCGGTGCACATCTGGGTGAATACTTTCGCCTTATAATTATGTTTCATACAAATATCCTTATATTTTCTGACCATGCGGTCATGCCCTCCGATAATTACGACGCTCATCTCCCTCGCCTCCTGCCTTCAGTTTACTCCCACTCATATCTTTCATTTTCGGCAATTCGTTGTATCTTTATTGGTTAGTTCGTGCTAACTCGTAACTATAAGTTAGCACACACTAACTATTTTGTCAAGGATTTGGTTTCCATTTTTCATTTTATATAATTTGACCCATAAAGATTCCTATGTTATAATGAATTTTAATTATATTCTTAACAGGAGGACGCTTCTTTGAAAATTCACGAATCAGCGGAAAACTATTTGGAAACTATCTATATGCTCGGACAGAAACAGTCCTTCGTTCGTTCCATCGATATCGCCAACGAATTAAATTTCTCCAAGCCAAGTGTCAGTGTTGCTATGAAGAACCTGCGCACCAGCGGCTATATTCAAGTAGAAGATAACGGCCATATTTCCCTGACAGAATCCGGTCTGGAAATTGCCGAGAAAATGTATGAACGCCATACAGTAATTTCCACCTGGCTTATGAGACTGGGGGTACCGAAAGATATCGCAACCGAAGATGCATGCCGCATCGAGCACGTGATCAGTTCCGAAAGCTTCGACGCTTTAAAATCTCATATCGGAACCGAATTTTAACTGCATATAATTTTACAAGCACGCAAAAAGAGCGCTGTCACAAGGATTCAATCCCGAGACAACGCTCTTTTACAATTCTATTGTTCTTTATCGAATAAAACCAGCCAGGATACCCATTGTCACCGTGGAAAGGAAGGTAACACTGGTGAAGCCGGCGATGACCATCTTGGTTGCAACCTGCTGATGCAGAACCGCTTTTTCCTTCGGATCTTCCACAAGAAAACCGATAATATCATCGGAAAGCATCAAATTAAGCGGAAAACCAACCATAATATTTAAGCATACCAGGAAACCCATCTCTCTGCTGAATCCAAACCTTTTTCCTAACAACAGAGAGTTAATAAAGATACATCCCACTTCCGTAACAAGCACACAGACAAGCGGTATCATCATATCCGCAAACATCTGCGGCGTCGCATTGGAAAAACCATTGAGAATGGACGTCATCATCATAAGCATCAGCATACCATGACTCTTGGTACGGTTCATCTCATCCTTATGCAAAAATCCGATCTGGGTCATTACAACACCAAGCAGTAAACAAAATACATAGCGCGACAACCCGCATAGCATTTCAAGACGACTGGCAATCCATGCCACGAACAGGAAACGCAACAGAGACATATTGGCGGATTCAAAATTGCCGTCATTTTTTTCAGATGCCTGTCCACTCTCTCTGCCCGACTCCTCCTCCGCAACCCCCGCGGTGGAAATACCGAGCGCTTTGAGACGTTTTACTTCTTTCTTTAATACAAATGATGCCAGTGGACAGGAAAATAATCCCTTTACAGACAGCAATAATGCTGATAATAAAACCACATCATCAAATCCCAGCTTTCTCGCCTTCTCCTGAATCATCAGAGCTACCGATGCTCCGCCCGGCAGAGAACCGATCGCCATATTTCTGCCAAACAGTGTTCCCACCACCAGCAGCATGACGCCAATCTGAATAAAATACGAGATCGCAGCCAGCGCCACCACTCTCCAGTTTTCTCTCAATTCTTTCGGATTGGTCGATGCACCCATATTGATGATCACGCACATCATAGCAATACTGGTCAGATAAGTGATTCCCGACTTTTCTACGATGGACGTATCCAGCACGCCGCCCCATACCAGCAGCAGATAGGTGAATGCAGTAACCAAAACGCCCGGAATCGCTGCTTTTAAAAGTTTCGAAACCACTTCACCAAATACCATCAAAATCAGAATCACTGTCACACACTGTATCAAGTCGAACTCAAACATAACACCATTCCCCTTGATTGTAAAATTTCTCTAAATTTCATTATATCATGGTCTTTGCCGAACAAGCAACCACAAATGAAAGAACCCCGAAACCATAAGATTTCGGGGTGATTCACCGGCCGCTTCCTTGCAGATTCTTAAATTAGCTTGGGAGGCAAGAACCTGACACATGGCATACCGGCATTCAGCCTTTCGCCGCATCCTTTTATAAAATATTTTACAAAAGAACGAAGCATTGTAGATGATAGCATGTCCGTTTTAAATTGTCAACATCTTCCCCTATTTTGCCTGTTCCAGCAGCTGCTGCATTCCGTACAGCATGGCCGGTTTTGCCTCCGGAAGGAATCCCTGAATCGTATACTGATTCAGTACAGTCGTATCCATATAAAAACAGTTTTTCACATTCAAATTCTGCAGCATAACCCATTCTTCCTGCAGCATCTCCACCAGAGACAATGGCTCA
>SVDR01000023.1 GCA_015057755.1 Lachnoclostridium sp. | reverse complement strand
TTTTTTCATATAGTCACATCACCTCTAGTCTTCGATTTCGGAAAAGATTCGGTTGATATATTCTTTCTGCATCTCTTTAGGAAGAATCGCAATTCCTCTTTTTTCATCACCGAGAACTAAAATTTCACTTCCAGGCTGCAGATCAAACAGTTCTCTGGCCTCTTTCGGGATTACAAATTGTCCTTTTTCTCCTATTTTCACCATCCAGGCGTATTTTCCGTCTTTCACAGTCATGTCCGTTTCTCCTTCGATAAAAACTATTAGTATGATTAATCATACTAATCATACAAGATAAAGTCAATGAAAGTTGTTTAGAAAAATATAATAATTGCGGAATGAAACCTGTGATATAATAGAACAAACTTTTGAATGTAGACTTTCTTGAAAATCTGACAGAGTGGTGAATAAGCAAATGAGGAAATTTTTTGAAGAAGCGAAAAAGGAACTGCGCTCGAAGCCGAAGGTAGCCGGCGTTTATCTGGCTCTGCGAGGTTTCGTAATTCTGATCATGATCGCACAGTTTTTTAATCGGAACTATGAAAACGTATTTTTATGTCTGCTTACGTTGGTTCTGTTTATTTTGCCGACGATATTTGAACGTAGATTGAAAATAGATTTTCCGGACACTCTGGAAATCATAATCATGCTTTTTATTTTTGCGGCAGAGATTCTCGGAGAGATCAGGGCATATTATACGTTATTTCCGCATTGGGATATGATGCTTCACACACTCAACGGTTTTTTATGTGCAGCAGTCGGATTTTGTCTTGTGGATCTGTTTGACAGAGAGGAACGTTTTTCTCTGCAGCTTTCTCCTGTCTTTATGTCGATCGTAGCTTTTTGTTTTTCGATGACGATTGGCGTATTCTGGGAATTTTTCGAATATACCATGGACAACGTGCTGCTGTTTGATATGCAAAAAGACACTGTTCTGAATGTGATCTCCACAGTAAATTTAGATCCGATGCAGGGAACGAGGGCAGTTGTACTCCGCAATATTTCTGATGTAATCGTTGTAGCCGATGGGCAGGAGATTTCGCTGGGACTTGGCGGATATCTGGATATCGGGCTTTTGGACACGATGGAGGATCTGTTTGTCAATTTTATCGGAGCGCTGGTTTTCTCCGTGATTGGTTATTTTTATGTGAAAGATCGTGGAAAGGGAAAATTTGCAAGTCGTTTTATTCCAAAGATTTTGGATTGGAAAGAATAAAAAGTCGGGGCGGTATGAAAAACTGCTCCGACTTTTTGTGAGAATTTTTAAATTTTAATCCATATTCTGGCGCATCTGGGTTGCATTTCCGAGATGATAATTTGCGATTGAAATGTACTCATCCGCATAATCCAGATAATCACTCATGGTGCCCGGATCGATAAAACCGTCTGATAAATCTAATGCCAGGTCGTAGTAAGTATCCAGTGCGGAGATCATATTGGTGTTGGCATACAGATAAGAGTCGTGAAGCTCAGTACAGGAATCCGGCGGGCAGATGTCGTTGAAAAACCATAAACTGTCTTTAAGGTCTGGAGCTTCTGTTAAGACGGTCTGATGCCCCCCGTTTGAAAGAGAATTTCTCCAAGTGTCTACACGACGACTTGTATAGAGAAGTTTCTGAATCCAGAAATCAGCCTCGTCCAGGTACGCCTCTTTTGTCAGGTTTGCCGTTTCGACTGTGGTTCCCGCGGATGCTCCGCCAATCACAGTTATCGATTCTCCGTCCGGATTTGTACAGGCACCAGTCTCATTGAAGTAGTATCGGAGACCATTTTCTGTCAGTGGCGCATAGCGCATTTCGCCGGAGTCCTCCAGATAATACCACAAACCATTGTCCAGAACCCAGCCTGTTTTCATGTAACCAACACTGTTAAAGTAGTACCAGTGGTAGTTGATAAATCTCCATGTAGAAACCGGATAGGAACCGTCATTTTCCTCCCACCACCAACCGTGCTGATCCTGTTTCCAACCCGCAGCCAAAGAAGTCAAGGGCATGGATAGGATCAATAAAATCATGCAGATAAAAATGGACAAACGTTTTTTCATAGTGTGTCCCCCTTTCAAGAATATAATAACCCATTTTTATTATAAATCGACTCTGATACAGGGGCAAGGAAAGAGATAAGGGGTATTAAGGGGTTTTGGGATTGGCAATCGCAGTATTATTTTATGGAAAATACTTTTAAAGTCAAAGTAATTATGATATAATAACCGAGGTTGATTCATTGAAAATCCGCAGAGGGGATATAAGATGCTGAAATATGAGATAGTGGATAATCAAAAAGAAGAGTGGGTCGTGTTCATCCATGGAATAGGGGGAAGTACCCAAACATGGTCGAAGCAGATCGATGCCTTTTCAGAACAATATAATTTACTATTGCTGGATTTGCCGGGACATGGACGGAATGCGGACAATGTGATTTATAAAGTGGATTCCCAGAGGTTACATAAAGGTATCAAGGAAACATTGGACTATCTGCAGATTGAACAGGCACATTTTGTGGGCTTGTCCATGGGAACAATCGTGATTGTCAATTTTGTTGTTTGCTATCCGCAGTACGTCAAGACGATCATTCTTGGAGGTTCATCCTTAAAACTGAGTGGAATTTATAAGGGAGCGGCTATTTTGGCGAATAAAATCAAGCGAATTGTTCCCTATAAATTTTTGTATAAATTTTTTGCCTGGTTTATGATGCCGAGTAAATCACATAAAAAATCCAGACTGATTTTCTTGCGTGAAGTTGTAAAGCTAAAGAAGGAGACTATGTTTGCCTGGATTGATTATGTACAATTTGCCTTGCATCCGGACCAGATTCTTTCGAAGCTGGAGTTCTTAGGGAAAAAGGTCCTCTTCATCTCCGGAGATGAGGACCATTGTTTTATCGATGATGCAAAGGCATTGGCCAGAAAGATGCGGAACACAGAAATTAAAATCATTGAGAAGTGTGGTCACGTATGTTCCATTGAAAAGTGGAGTACATTTAATCGGATCGCCTTAGATTTTTTATCGAATGCGATTGGAAATGTAAGAATCGCAGATTCTCAATAAAAAAGTTTCGAAAAAACCTTGCAAAATCAAGGATTTCCTACTAGAATAAGTACGTAACTATGAGGGAGCAGCAATTGCCCCCTCTTTTGTAGCGCAGAAAATCATGCGTGCGGAGCGGTTCAGAGAATGGACGGTCCAAGAAGCCGGGCAGTTCGGCACGGCGGCGGATAACCGCAGAAGCAGAGCTTTTTAAAACAAAAGGAGATTTCAAAGAATGATCAGTGCTAATGGTGTAACACTTCGTGTGGGCAAAAAAGCATTATTTGAAGATGTAAACATCAAGTTTACAGAAGGTAACTGTTATGGACTTATTGGTGCCAACGGTGCCGGAAAATCTACATTTTTAAAAATCCTGTCCGGAAAACTGGAGCCGACAAACGGTGATATCGTGATCACACCGGGCCAGCGTCTTTCCTTCTTACAGCAGGACCACTTCAAGTACGACGAATTCCCGGTACTTGATACTGTTATTATGGGTAACCAGCGTCTTTATGACATTATGAAAGAAAAAGATGCGATTTACATGAAAGAAGATTTTACTGACGAAGACGGTATCAAAGCCGCTGAGTTAGAGGGTGAATTCGCAACTATGAACGGTTGGGAAGCAGAGTCCGACGCAGAGAACTTATTAAACGGTCTTGGCGTTGAGACAGAGCACCACTATAAATTAGTAAAAGATTTAACAGGTCCGCAGAAGGTCAAAGTTCTTCTTGCACAGGCATTATTCGGAAACCCGGATATCCTGCTTCTCGACGAGCCGACCAACCATCTTGACCTTGATGCGATCGCATGGTTAGAGGAGTTCCTGATCAACTTCGAGAACACCGTTATCGTCGTATCCCATGACCGTTACTTCTTAAATAAAGTATGTACACACATCGCAGATATCGACTACGGCAAGATCCAGCTTTACGCTGGTAACTACGACTTCTGGTATGAGTCTTCCCAGCTTATGATCAAGCAGATGAAGGAAGCAAACAGAAAGAAAGAAGAGAAGATCAAAGAACTTCAGGAGTTCATTCAGAGATTCTCTGCTAATGCTTCTAAGTCCAAGCAGGCGACATCCAGAAAACGTGCTCTTGAGAAGATTGAGCTTGACGAGATCAAACCGTCCAGCAGAAAATATCCGTATATCGACTTCCGCCCGTTCCGTGAGATCGGTAACGAAGTTCTTACTGTTGAAGGTCTTACAAAGACCATCGACGGTGTAAAGGTTCTCGACAACATCTCCTTCATCCTGAACCGTGAGGACAAGGTTGCTCTTGTTGGACCGAACGAGCTTGCCAAGACAACTCTGTTCAAGATCCTTGCAGGTGAGATGGAGCCGGATTCCGGTTCTTACAAGTGGGGCCTTACAACTACACAGGCATACTTCCCGAAGGACAACAGCCATGAGTTCGCAAGCGACGATATTATCGTAGACTGGCTGACACAGTACTCTCCGGAGAAAGACGTAACTTATGTTCGCGGTTTCCTTGGAAGAATGCTGTTTGCAGGTGAAGACGGTGTAAAGAAAGTTAAGGTTCTCTCCGGTGGTGAGCGTGTTCGCTGCATGCTTTCCAAGATGATGATCTCTGGTGCGAACGTGCTTATGTTTGACGAGCCGACTGACCACCTTGATATGGAGTCCATCACAGCGCTCAACAACGGTATGAAGAAGTTCCCGGGCGTTATGATCTTCTCCTCCCGTGACCACCAGGTTGTAGAGACAACAGCAAACCGTATCATGGAAATCATCAACGGTAAGTTAGTTGACAAGATCACAACTTACGACGAATACCTTGCTAGCGATGAAATGGCTAGAAAGAGATTCACATATACAGTTACTGAGCTTCAGGCGAACGATAACTAATATTTTGAATAATAAAACTGCTTCATATGTCACATTTACGGCGTATGGAGCAGTTTTTTGTTGTGGTGAGATTTTTTAGGTACTGGACACCATTGTATGTTATTGAGGGAAACGATAAAATAAACATTGCAGGCAGAGTCCAACGTTTTATTGAGGCTGAATGGAACGGTTAGGCGGTTGAGTCACACCAGGGCAGTGATGCCTTGATCATCAGATAGATACCTCTTTTGAAGGGAGGTGGATGAGTGACAGATGTGATTTCTTTTGTAGTCGGAATTTTCGGCAGAATTGTAAGTGGTATTTGTACCACTTACATAGTACGCTTTCTGGATAAGATAAAGAAAAAGCAAAATGACCGCCCTGAGAAATAGGACAGTCATTTTGTGGTAATGTAATATCAGCCATAATTGCGCTTATAGGCTCAACCGTTTAACGGATATTTGCTTGCTTCTAAGATGATTATATACCATATTGTATGTGGTCGCAAGTGTGTGTAGGCACTAAATTTAGATATATACGTCAGTTTTATACTTTGAAACGGCAGAAATGGGGAGAAAGCAAATATTTTATCACTTTCTGATTGAAGAAGTCCCGATATATTGGTAAAATGAGATATATTGAGTTTGAGACTTGGAGGTAAACCATGCTTAAAATTGAGCATTTGACAAAGTATTATGGCGAGAAACTCGCGGTAGATGATCTGTCTCTTCATATCAAGAAGGGTGAGATTTTTGGCTTCATCGGTCACAATGGTGCGGGTAAGACAACTACGATCAAGGCCGTATGCGGCATTCATAATTTTGACGAGGGAGCGATTTTTGTTGACGGAGTTTCTGTAAGGGAAAATGCGATTGCCTGCAAAGCGAAGATTGCATATATCCCGGATAATCCGGAGCTTTACGATTATATGACAGGCTATCAGTACCTGAAATTTGTAGGAGATATTTTCCAGGTGGAATCAACTGTCCGTTGGACGAATATCCAGAAATACGCAGAGTTGTTTGGCCTTTGGGATGATCTGGCTCAGCCGATTTCTTCCTATTCTCATGGTATGAAGCAGAAGCTGGCTTTGATCGGCGCGCTGATGCATGAACCGCAGCTGATCATCATGGACGAGCCGTTTGTAGGTCTTGATCCGAAAGCAAGCTACATTCTGAAAACTTTGATGCGCGAGATCTGTGATGAAGGAAGATCCATTTTCTTCTCCACACACGTTCTGGAAGTTGCAGAGAAGCTTTGTGACAAGGTTGCGATCATTCGCGGCGGTAAGCTGGTTCGTTCCGGTAAGATGGAAGAAGTAAAGGGAGACGCATCTCTGGAGGAAGTATTCATGGAACTGGAGGGAAATCATGCTGATCACGCTGTTTAAAAAACAGGTTTCAGAGCTGATTTCTAACTTGCTGGGTGGAAAGCCGCTGAAAGAGGGTATTTTCTCCATTCGCATGATGATTTATCTGCTCTTGGGATTTTATTTGTTTATTTTAATGTTCCGTGTGTTTTACGGTATGGCTGCAAGTCTTTGCCAGCCGCTGGTATCTGCCGGAAATGACTGGATGTATTTTGCATTGATGGGTGTGATGGCGACATTTATTGGTGTGTCCGGAAGCCTGTTTACAGCAAACTCTACGATTTACCATGCAAAAGATAATGAATTCCTGCTGTCTCTTCCGATTCCACAGTGGATGATCGTGTTTGTACGAATCGCGATGATCTATCTTGTGAGCGCCGTGTTTGAGATCATGGTAATGCTTCCGGCGATTTTGCTTTATTTTGTAATTGGTAAGGCACCGATCTGGGCTCTTGCATTCCAGGTTGTATGTGTACTGATCATGCCGGTAATTGCGGTAAGTATTGCGTGTCTGATCGGCTGGCTGTCTGCCGTGATCAATTCAAAGATCCGTCAGCGTGCGATCTTTAGCGTATTTACGTCCCTGGCATTTATTGGTATTTTCTACTATGTGTACTGGAATCTTTACAGCTATATCAATCTGATCATTGCCAATGCGGACGCAGTTGGCGGCGTGATGAAGATTTTGGTGTTCCCGTTCTACCAGATGGGACTTGCATCTGCAGGAGATCCGATCGCGTTTGTGATCTATGTGGTGATCATGGCAGCCATTATGGCGATCGTTGTCAGCCTTGTCTCTTCTA
The DNA here is from genome assembly GCA_015057755.1 of Lachnoclostridium sp. The sequence goes on along the minus strand of SVDR01000023.1, from coordinate 23,094 downwards.
ATTTTGTGGAACTGGCAGCGAAAACGCAGACGGTTGCGAAGAGAAAGACGAAGACAACGGCTGGAAAAGCGAATTCTCCGTTTATGGCGCTGTTTAAGAAAGAATTTCAGCGTTTTACATCCAGCACGATCAGTATGATGAGCTGTGCCTTAGGTTCCGTTATGATGGTGGCGATCGGTGTGACTTGTATGTTTGCCGGTGAATGGATCATTGTAAACTTCATGGGTATGCCAAATGGACCGGATGAAAATCTTCCGCTGATTGCGATGATGATCGTCTGCATGATGGCAGCGATGAATACGATCTCTGCAACCTCGATTTCTCTGGAAGGTAAATATATCTGGATGCTCAAAGTGCTTCCGGTTTCTCCGTGGCAGATTTTCAAGGCAAAAATAGCGGTACATGTTTTGATCACGGCTATTCCGGCAGTGTTCTGTACCGTAGCGTTTGCGGTTGCAGGTCATACAGATCTGCAGACCATGCTTTATATGATCGTAGCGACTATCGTATTTGTTGTTTTCTGCGCGGTACTGGGTCTGCAGTGCAACCTGAGATTCCCGAACCTGTCCTGGACGAATGAAGCGCAGGCAGTAAAGCAGAATATGAGTGTCATTGTTGCGACATTTGCACCGTGGGGTATGCTGATTGTTCTGGCAGTTGTATGTGCATGTATGCGGTTTATGGGTGATCCGGTGACAAAATGTTTAACGGCATCGATGGCCCTTGTGATTGCTGTGATGTGCTTACAGATTAGCAGTCTTATGAAACGCGGATCAGAACGTTTTATGGAATTATAAATAATAAAACACCTCAGCTTCCGGCTTGGAAAACTGAGGTGTTTTTGCGTCTTAGCGTCCCATCAATACATCTATGATCTCTTCCATGCCTTCGCCCTTAAATGCGGAGCAAATAAATACTTTCGCATTCGGATTCAGGCTGTGAACATCTGCAGTAAAGCGGTCCACATCAAAGTTTGTGAACGGAAGCAGATCGATCTTGTTGATCACTACATAGTCTGCGGTCTGGAATAATTTCGGGTATTTTAATGGTTTGTCGTTGCCCTCTGTTACACTTGTCACGGCGATTCTGTGATGCTCACCGAGAGAGAAGGAAGCAGTGCAAACCAGATTTCCGATATTGTCTACGATCAGGGTCTCTACACCGTCAAGGTTTAGCTCTTCGATTCCGCGTTCTACCATGTCGGCTTCCAGATGACAGGCACCCTCTGTGTTGAGCTGGATGGTGCGGATTCCGATCTCATCCATTCTCTTCGCATCGAAATCTGTGAACAGGTCACCTTCGATCACGGCAATCTTGCTCTTGTCTACGTTGGCGTGCGCCAGCGCATTTTCCAGAAGGGTTGTCTTTCCGGAGCCCGGAGAGCCAAGAAGGTTGAACATACGAATTCCGCGTGCGGACAGTGCACTCTGGTTTCTCGCAGCAATCTCATCGTTTTTGCTTAATACATTTTTATTTACGGTAATGGTTTTCATAGTTACTCTCCACGAAATGTCTTTACATACATCTGAGATGTTCCGGTCAGGGTATCATCCGGCTCCAGGCGGATCACAGCTTCTTCCATAATGGTACCTTTTTTCATAACATCAAAATAGAAATTTAACTGGCCTTCATGAAGACAGGAATACGGACCGACAGAAATCACGATCTCATAAATTTTCTGAATTTCATTTTCAATCGCAGCATCGGTTACGATGTCTACGATTTCACGACAGACAGCACCTTCATGCATAATGTTGCCTCCGGATTACAGATTTTTCGGGTTCTTTGTCTTAACAAAGACATCGCGCTCGTCTTTTACCATTTCGCGAACGTCAAACTTACACTGGTTCACGCACTGACCGCAGCCGATACATTTTTTGTAATCGAAAACAAGTTTTTTCTTGTCTTTGTCGTAGTAAGTTGCCTCTGTCGGGCAGTATTTGCCGCAAAGATTACAGCCGACACATTTGCTTTCATCAATCATCTTAGGACTGTAGAATGCGCGGGTGTAGATCTTGCTGAGGGAGCCTGTTAACCAGCGGCTGTAGAGAAGACAGCAGTCCTTACAGCAGTTGCAGATAACCATTTCGTCCTTGTCTGCGTTGTTCGCATAATGGAATGTGGTGTGGATACAGCCTTTTTCCTCGAAAGATGCCAGCATTTCGATCGCTTCTTCTTTCGTGATGCGGCGTGCACCGCCATTTTCTACCATCTGTGTGCTGATCGCGCCGAAGGACATACAAGTCTCAAGCGGAAGATCATTTTCACAGGCGTCAAGGTTGTTGATATTTTTATACTGACGGCAGAAGCAGTTCATGATTGCCAGCTCGTCGCCATATTTTTCGATCAGTTTGTAAACTTCACCGGCCGGGAGTGTCTGCTGCTGAGAAGTAAGCGGTTTGTTGAGCGCAACTTCTTTTAAATTTCCTTCTGCCACATAAACGGAAGTACGTGGCGGGATACCGTTTTTACCGAGGTTTGCAGTCTTGTGGTCGTTGAGGAAGCGCAACGGAAGTACGTTCATTGTTCTCAAAACGCCCCAGAATTCTACGAATTTGTTGATAACTGCTGCACGTTTTTCTGTTAACGGACCGCCTGTTGCGAATTCGATCCAACCCGGGAAGATTGGGGACAGTTCGTATAGATCACGCTCTGTTTCGCTGTGCGGATGTACAAATGCCATCACGAGAATCTCGTGCCAGAAAGCCTCCCAGTCCTCTTTTGTACCGCCGTACATTTTGTGGTAGCCATTTCGAAGCTGGCCGACTGTGTGCGGCTTTGTACCCATTGCGATCAGGTAATCCAGCATCTTTTCGTCCATAGCGATGTCAAACATTTCAAGGATCGGCTTCTTAGCCGGAATGCTTGCGGAAGACATGGAGTTCATCATGTCGATCAATTGTTTTACTTTTTTCTCTGGTAAACTCATAATTAATCCTTTCGTTCATTAGAAAATCAAGTTTCGATTTCCTTGCCATCACGTTTTCATTACTACATTATCACATAATCATAACTTTGTAAATTGCGTACGGGAGAAATTACTTGAAAATCAAAAGAAAAGGCAGCCCTTAAATAGAGCTGCCTGCTTTGGGTAATGTGAAAATAAATTCTGTGCCCACATCCTGTGTGCTGACCACGTCGATGGTTTCTCCGTGTGCCTGAATGATGTCTTTTACGATTGCCAGACCAAGTCCGGTACCTTTCTTGTCCTTGCCTCTGGAAATATCCGATTTATAGAAACGGTTCCAGATTTTGTTGATGCTTTCCTTTGGAATTCCCACACCTGTGTCTTTAACGGAAATAAATACTTTTCCATACCGCACGTGAGAACGGATGTAAATGACCGAATTCGGATGGCTGAATTTGATTGCATTGTCGATCAGGTTGTAAAGAACCTGCTGAATTTTTCCAAGGTCTGCGTAGACGATCTGAATGTCGTCGCTGAATGTCAGATCCAGAACAATATTCTTTGCATTGCAGGTTCCCTCAAAGGAAGCAGCCGTATCTTTGATGACACGGTTGATGTCAAAATTGCTTCGGGAGAGGAACCCCTTGCTGTCCATGGAGTTGATGGCCAGCATACTCTGGGTCAGTTTATTCAGTCGTTCGGTTTCCGCAATTACAATGTTCAGGTATTTATCGTAAAGTTCCGGAGGAATGGTTCCGTCCAGGATCGCTTCGAGATATCCCTTGATGGAGGTGAGCGGAGAGCGGAAGTCATGAGAGACATTGGCGATGAAAGAACGCTGATATTCTTCCAACTTGTTCAGCTCATCGGACATATAATTCAGTGTGTTTGCCAGATAGCCCATCTCGTCCGTGGAATAGACTTTGATGGTGTAGTCCAGATTTCCATCTGCATATTCTTTGGCTCCGGTCGTAATGCGCTTCAGCGGGATGTAAACAATCTTCGTGAAGACCAGAAGAATGATCAGTGACAGCAGGAAGATGATTACAGAAGTTATATAAACAATGTTCAGGATCTCATTCTGCTGCGCGGTAACCTGAGTCATAGGAAGATGCAAGACTACATATCCGTAAGTATTAAAATTGCCGGTGATCGGAGCCATGACGGAGAGAACCGGAGTACTGAAAGAGTCCCAGAACTGTCCGGTCATGTAGTAATGACTTCCTCCTGCCGTAGGGTCGAAGCCGTTAACCAACATTCCCACGTGGGATTCCGGAGCTGTCTCTGCGATCACCATTCCGCGGTTGTCGATCACCCAGACCTGTGTTTTTAAATAAGTAGCAACTGCATCCAGCTGCGGTCTTGCTGTATCCAGGCTGACATTTTTTCCCTGGTAAATATCGCTGTATGTGGAGGCTAGAAGGTTGGCTTCATCGTACATGGTGTTGGCCATTTCTTCGACCAGATACAGTTCCGTGACATGGGAAGAAAAAGTCGCAATGATGATGAACCCCAAAAGTCCAAACAGCAAATATCCAAGGATAAATTTACTGTAAAGAGATTTTGTCATCGTTTGACCTCAAATTTATAACCGATACCCCAGACGGTAGCCAGAGACCAGTATTCATTGTCTTTGATTTTTTCACGGAGACGTTTGATGTGTACGTCAACCGTTCTGGTGTCGCCAATATACTCGTAGCCCCAGATGTGGTCCAGAAGCTGCTCGCGTGTGAACACCTGGTTCGGAGATGCAGCGAGGAAATAGAGAAGCTCCAGTTCCTTTGGCGGCATGTCAACGGAGCGTCCTTTGTAGAGGACGGAGTAATTGGTCAGGTTTACGATCAGGTCCGGATATTCCACAAATTCACCCTGCTGTTTTGGAGCAGACGGTGTCGGAGCCGGAGCGGTCTGGTAGCGGCGGAGAACCGCTTTGACGCGGGCAACCAGCTCTTTGGAGTCAAACGGTTTGATCATGTAATCGTCAGCGCCAAGTTCCAGCCCCAGAACTTTATCGAAAATCTCGCCCTTCGCGGAGAGCATGATGATCGGAACCTGGGAGGAAATGCGCAGTTCGCGGCAGACCTGGTAACCGTCGATTCCCGGAAGCATCAGATCTAAAAGGACCAGATTCGGCTTGAAATTCGGAAATTCGCGGAGTGCAGATTCGCCGTCCCCAACGATCATTGTTTCATAGCATTCTTTCATCAGATAAAGAGAGATCAGTTCCGCGATGTTGGCATCGTCGTCTACGATCAGGATTCTCTGCTTATCAACCATTTGGAATAACCTCCTTTACTTGAATGTTACAATTGTCACGCCTGTGTCGCCTTCACCAAAGTCGCCCAGACGGAACTCCTTTACATATTTCAGTTTCTTTAAATGTCTGTGAACGCCGGCTTTCAATGCACCGGTTCCGCGGCCGTGTACTACGCGGCAGTTCGGAAGGTGAGCCAGATATGCGTCGTCCAGATATTTGTCCAGTACCGGGATCGCTTCGTCTACCGTCATACCGATCAGGTTGACCTCCGGAGATACGGAGAAGGACTTAGACATCTTGATCTTGCCGCTGCCGGTATTGTTGGTGCGTTTCAGATTTTCCAGACCCGGACCGGAAACAGCCTGCTCATCCAGCATTTCCAGGTCTTTGATATTCACACGGGAGCGCATGATACCCATCTGGACGAAGAGATTTCCGTTGGCGTCCGGAAGTGTGCTTACCGTACCTTTCAGATTCATGGAAAGAACCTTCACGCCGTCGCCAATCTTGATCTTCTTAGGAGAGATCATCTTCTTCGGGCCTTTTTCATTTTTCAGGCTCAAATTCTTATCAACCTTATCCAGCTTTTCGCGGATCTTGGTACGCTCGGCTTCCAGCTCTTTTCCTTTTCCTGCGCCGGCACCCTGAGCTAGTTTGTTGATCTGTTTGATGGTCTGATCCGCAGTTTCCTTTGCTTCGCGAAGAATTTTCTGTGCTTCTTCGTTGGCATTGCGGATGATCTTTTCCTTACGCTCGTCAAGACGGTCCTCTTTCTGTTCGAGGTTCTTCTTTAAGCGTGCGATCTCTGATTTGTATTCTGCAATTTCTGCACGTTCTTTTTCGATGGTCACGCGGTTGGCTTCCAGATTGGCGATCAGGTCTTCAAACTGTTCGTCGTTGGACTCCAGGCGGCTCTTCGCATCGTCAATAATATACTCCGCGAGTCCCAGTTTCTTAGAAATCGCAAAAGCATTACTCTTACCCGGAATACCGATCAGGAGGCGGTATGTCGGGCTGAGGGTTTCTACATTAAATTCACAGCAGGCATTTTCCACGCCGTTGGTGGTCAGGGCAAATACTTTCAGCTCGCTGTAGTGAGTGGTTGCCATGGTGCGGCATTTCATATTGTGAAGGAAGGACAGGATCGCGATCGCAAGCGCAGCACCCTCGGTCGGATCGGTTCCCGCACAAAGTTCATCGAACAGGCAAAGAGAATTGCTGTCTGCCTTGTCGAGGATCTTGACGATGTTCGTCATATGGGCGGAGAAGGTACTCAGGCTCTGCTCAATGCTCTGTTCATCACCAATATCTGCAAATACTTCATCAAAAACTGCCAGTTCTGAACCGTCGAATGCCGGAATCTGGAGACCTGCCTGGCCCATCAGGGTAAACAGACCAACCGTTTTTAAGGAAACCGTCTTACCGCCGGTATTCGGACCGGTCACGATCAGCAGATCAAAATCCTTTCCGAGATAAACATTGATCGGAACCACTTTCTTAGGGTCCAGAAGCGGATGGCGTCCGTCTTTGATATTGATATAACCGCGTTTGTTAAATTTCGGTTTGGAGCAGTTGTAATGTTTAGCCAGTGCAGCCTTTGCAAAAATGAAATCCAGTTTAGCCAGAAGTTCATAGTTTGTTGTGATCTGCTCAATGTACGGAGTCAGATCCAGACTCAGGGATGCGAGAATGATCTCGATCTCTTTCTGTTCTTTGATCTCCAGCTCGCGCATTTCATTGTTCAATTTAATGATCGCCATCGGTTCCATAAATAATGTGGAGCCTGTAGAGGACTGATCGTGGATCATACCATTAAACTGGCTTCTGTACTCGGCTTTGACCGGGAGACAGTAACGACCGTCGCGCATAGTGATCACTGCGTCCTGCAGCATATTGCGGCTGGAATTCAAAATGGAATTCAGCTGTGTGTGAACACGGTCAGCGATGACCTTCATCTGGCGGCGTACCTGGCGGAGGCCCGGGCTCGCATCGTCAGCAACTTCTTCTTCGGAAATGATACAGCGGGTGATCTCACTGTTGATCGGAGTCAATGGCTCCAGTGCACGGAACATACCGTCCAGAGAATCGTCCGGAAGCTCCGTATTTTCCGCATGACGACCGTATGCCTTTGCACGGTTTGCACATGTCAGGAGAGAGCTGATGGAAAGCAGCTCGTGAATGCTCAGGGAGCTTCCAATCTCCAGACGTTTTAACGAATCACGCACATCATGAACTCCCGCAAAGGAAAGATTTCCTTTCATACGCACACGATTTACCGCGTCAGCAGTCTCTGTCTGACTCTGAACGATCTCATCGAAATCCGCAGACGGTTCCAGCTCACGGCAAAGTTTTTTGCCCGGCTCGGAAGCTGCGTAGTCGGTCAGTTTCTCTATAATCTTGTAGTATTCTAATGTTTTTAAAACTTTTTGATTCATACACATAAATCCTTTCTTATACGATACGAGTATACCATAAAGCGGACGACAATGCTATACGGATTTCTTTGCATGTTTTTCTTGCATAATGACGGTAAAAAATTTATAATGATGGAGAGAGGAGCTGTATGAGAATGACAGGTTCGCCAAATGATAAGAACTTTATGCGAGAAACAATCGTAAAACCGAAAGAAAAGAAAAGCCGTAGGGCGGGAAGAATCTTCGGCCTTGTTCTTTTTGCGGTCATTTTGGGAATTGTTTCGGCTGTCAGCTTTGTTATTTCGATTCCGTTTGCGGAAAAATATCTTGGAAAAGAGACGACAGCTCCGAGCACTCCGATTACTATTGAGAAGGATACGGAACCGGATATGACGGCGACGATGGAGACGATGGAGTCAACGGCTCCGGAACCGGAGTCGCAGCCGGAATATGATCCGGAGGGTGACCAAGAGGAGATCCGGAGAATTGTCCGTGAGGAATTGGAGGAAGACGGCTGGACAACAGAAAAGGTAAAAGCGTTTAATCAGGTAATCACCGGCATCGGAAAAGATGCGGATAAAAGTATTGTTACCGTTTCTGCGGTGAAACATCAGAAAGACTGGTTTGATAATCCGGTGGAGAGCACAGGTGAATTTGCGGGTGTGATCCTGGCGGTAAATTCCGGGGAGATCGTGATCCTGACAGGCGAACAGGCGATCGAAGATGCAGACGCGTTGAAGATCAGTTTTGGAAACGGAGCTTCAGCATCGGCATGGGTAAAACAGACGGATACAGTTGCAGGAATCGCAGCGATCGGGGTTAATCCGGCAGAGTTGGAAACAACGACGGTAGAATGGATCGAGCCGATGGAACTTGGCAACTCCTATTCCGTACAGACCGGAGATCTGCTGATTGCTGTCGGAAGTCCGGCAGGACGCGTGCATTCCATGAAGCATGGAAGCGTTACTTACATTGCGACAGGCGTGCAGATCACGGATGGTCAGACACGGGTGATTTATACAGACATTGAGTGTAATAAGGAAACAGGAACGTTCTTCCTGAATTTGGCCGGTCAGCTTGTGGGCTGGACTTCCAGCTTGTTTGATACAGAAGATGAAACAGATGGTACATTAGTCATGTCCATCTCTGAATACAAAGGCAGTTTACAGAAACTGAGCAACGGAATCGCGATCCCGTATCTCGGTATCAAAGGTCAGGAAGTAGATGAGGCCATGCAGGAAGCAGGAATCCCGCAGGGAATCTACATCGCAGAGTCGATCGCAGAGGGTCCTGCATATCAGGCAGGCATCCAGAATGGCGACATTCTGACAAAGATTCAGAGTGAACCGGTCGAGACGATCCGTGATTTCCAGAACATACTGGAAAATATGGAGAGCGGAGCCGAGATCACGCTGGTCATTCAGAGAAAAGGAATTAATGAGTACAAAGAGATAGAATATCACATGACAATCGGAGCCAGGTAGCATTTGCCTGGCTTCATGAGTTAAATGGAAGGAGATTTATCATGAAATATATTGAGACATTCCGTGAAGGAATGCATGTGTCGGACGTTTATCTTTGCAAAACAAAACAGATTGCGCTGACAAAGAACGGAAAAGAATACGGTTCCGTGACATTACAGGATAAAACAGGAACGATTGACGGTAAGATCTGGGATCTGGGTTCTCCGGGCATCGGAGAGTTCGGTGCGATGGACTACATCTTCATCGATGCAGATGTGACGATGTTCCAGGGTGCATTTCAGTTAAATATCCGCCGCCTGCGCGTTGCGGATGAAGGCGAATACTATCCGGGTGATTATCTTCCGATGACCACCAAAGATATTAATGCGATGCACCGCGAGCTCGGTCAGTACATTACAACTATTAAAAATGAGTATTTAAGAAAACTGGCAGCGAGCTATTTTATCAATGATCAGAAATTTATGAAAGCGTTCTGCAATCATTCTGCAGCGAAGAGTGTCCATCATGGATTTGTAGGCGGTCTGCTGGAACATACATTGAGTGTAGTAAAGATGTGTGATTTCTTCACCAAGCAGTATCCGAACCTGAACCGCGATCTTCTTTTGACTGCAGCTATGTTCCACGATATTGGAAAAGTGAAAGAGCTTTCCTCTTTTCCGGAAAATGATTACACAGACGAAGGCCAGCTGATCGGTCATATCATCATTGGTGCGCAGATGGTGCAGGAGGGAGCTGCGAAGATTCCGGGCTTCCCGAAGAAATTAGAGAATGAACTGGTACACTGTGTACTGGCACATCATGGTGAGCTGGAATACGGTTCTCCGAAGAAACCGGCTCTGATCGAGGCTATGGCTCTGAATCTGGCGGATAATGCAGATGCGAAACTGGAGACGATGACAGAGATTTTGCGCGGCGCAGGCGATAACAATGGCTGGCTTGGCTATAACCGTTTTATGGAGAGCAATATTAGAAAGACGAGTGAATTCTAATGGAAATGAAAAAGAACGATAAATTTGTGATCACGATCGAAGATATGAGCGAGGACGGAGCCGGAATCGGTAAACTGGACGGCTATATCTGGTTTGTGAAAGATGCGCTGATCGGAGATGTGATTGAAGCATCTGCGATGAAGATGAAGAAAAATTATGGCTTTGCGAGACTGGTGCGGGTAATTGAACCGGCACCTGGTCGTGTCGAGGCGAGGTGCCCGGTGGCGCGCGCCTGCGGCGGCTGTCAAATGCAGGAGCTGGACTACGCAGAGCAGTTAAAGTTCAAAGAGAAAAAGGTGTATAACCATTTGAAGAGAATCGGCGGCATGGAAGAAATTCCGATGGAGCCGATCATCGGTATGGAACACCCGTGGCGTTACCGCAACAAAGCCCAGTTCCCGATCGGAACAGGCAAAGACGGTCAGCCGATCGCAGGTTTTTATGCAGGCCGTACCCATTCTCTGATCCCGGTACCGGAGTTAGACTGTCTGCTCGGCTGCGAAGAGAACAAAGACCTTCTCCGCGTAATCCTGGATTTTATGAAAGAGTTTGGTATCAGCGCATACGATGAAAATCTGCACAAAGGTCTGGTTCGTCACGCATTGCTGAGAAAAGGCTTCTCCAGCGATGAGCTGATGGTCTGCCTTGTGATCAACGGAAACAAACTTCCGCACGCAGAACAGCTGGTGGAGCGTTTGTTGGCGCTTCCGATGAAAGTGACCAGCATTTCTCTTTCTATTAATAAGGAAAAAACAAATGTGATCATGGGAACCGAGATCATCAATCTCTATGGTCCTGGTTACATCACAGATAAGATTGGAAATATCGAGTACCGCATTTCTCCGTTGTCTTTCTACCAGGTAAATCCGGTGCAGACCGAGCGTCTGTACGGAACTGCATTAGAATTTGCAGATCTCTCCGGCGGTGAGACTGTCTGGGATCTCTACTGCGGAATCGGAACCATTTCCTCATTTCTGGCACAGAAAGCCGGAAAAGTATATGGCGTTGAGATCATTCCGGAGGCCATCGATGACGCGCGAGCAAACGCAGAGCGTAACGGAATCAAAAACGTGGAATTCTTTGTAGGAAAAGCAGAAGAAGTCCTTCCGGAGCAGTACGAAAAGAATCAGGTCTATGCAGACGTGATCGTCGTAGATCCGCCGCGCAAAGGCTGCGACTCCGTATGTCTCGATACGATCCTCAAGATGGCTCCGAAAAAAGTCGTTTATGTGAGCTGTGACTCTTCCACGCTGGCGCGCGATGTAAAATATCTTTGCGAGAATGGATATGAGGTGAAGCGTGTAAGACCGGTGGATATGTTCCCGATGAGCGGACATGTGGAGACGGTATGTTTATTGTCCAAACTCAATGCGAAGCAACATATCGAGATAAACTTGGATATGGACGAGCTGGATTTGACCGATGCGGAGAAGAAAGCCACCTATCAAGAAATCAAAGATTATGTGCTGGAGCATAGCGGCTTGAAAGTCAGCAGCTTGTATATCGCACAGGTAAAACAGCAGTGCGGTATCATCGAGCGTGAGAACTACAATAAGCCGAAGTCTGAGGACGCTAAACAGCCCCAATGCCCGCCGGATAAAGAAAAAGCAATCAAGGAGGCATTGAAGCACTTCGGCATGATTTAAGGAGGGCGGATATGACGCATTTGATTTCTTGTGAGTTTAACATGGATACTGCCTGTGTTGAACTGAAATTTACCGATGGCAGTATGATTGCGATTGACACCATCGCCGTGGAGAATGAGGTTGCCCGTAATATGTACGAACGATCAGAATTGGATTATCTAATCTACAATGACCCGATTGGATATGCTGACCTTATCTTGAACGGCGATCCTGAAACCTATTTGAAAACTGTAACTGAATACAAATCATTTGAGAAGTAATCAAACGGCGACACGGAGTTATTCTCCTTGTCGTCGTTTCTGTTGAAAGTCTTTAATTTTTAATATATTTCTTGTCTGCTTGCGGCAGTTCGTCGGAAATATATCGTTCCACCCTCATATGCAAATCATATTTATCACGGAGCTGTGTGATTTTCTGCATCATAGGGCTATGGTGATGAAGGTCAATGGCTTCTTGATTTTGCCAACTGTCAATCAAAAGTACAGTTTCATCATCCTGCTTTTTTGCATTGCCATTTTTACCTCTATAATAGATATTGATTGTGATCGCCATCTCCGTTCCTCCATTCTGTGAATAATCCGTTCTCTTACTTACAAGGCAAAATAGTCGGCAATCTTTTTCATCCTGCTTGGCATATCTACATGGAACGGACATTCACCGGCACAGTTGCCACATCCAACACAGGCATCTGCATGAACAGCAAGGTTTCTGTAATGTTCAACTGCCAACGGATCTCCTGCTTTCGCAAGGTCATAATAGCGATTAACAGAAGGAATCTCAATTCCCTGCGGACAAGGCATACAGTGACCGCAATAGGTACAGCCCTGAGGAATGTCCTCTTTCTTCAGATGTTTGATAAAGCTGTAATCTCTTTCTTCTGGTGTTGTATCATAAAAGGTTAAGGTCTTTGCCATTTCCTCCGCAGTGACAGCACCTGCAAGACAGGAAACAACACCAGGACGATCAAGAGCGTATTGCATACACTGAGCATGAGTCAGCGCTCTGCCGAAAGGAGAAAACCTTTTATCAAGAAGCTGTCCATTGTTATAAACCTTCATAACTGTAATTGCTGTGCCACGCTCACGGCAAAGTTCATACAGTTTGACACGCTCCTGTGATACCCTCAGTCCACTTTCACAAGGCTCGTAATCATATCCCGCATTGACACCGAAGAACATGACATCAAAATCATATTTCTCCAATGTTTTTAATGCAACAGACGGTGTATGGGATGAAAATGCTACATTGCGTATGATACCGGCTTTTTTTAATTCAAAAGCATAGTCAATAACACCGGTTTCAATCAATCTTTCCAGATCACTTTCTTCGTCAATGAAGTGAATGGTTCCAATATCAGAATAATCTGTGTCATACTTTTTCAGTTCTGCTTCAAACGCTTCCTTAATTTCGGGCAGTGTCAGTAAATGTTTATATTCGCCGGAGGAATAATCAATGCAAAGATGGTTCTGCATAATCAGTTTTTCACGATTACCCCGAATCACTTTTGCAATAGCTTCCGCAGGGTAAGATACTGACATACAGGTATCAAAGAAATTCACGCCTTTTTCAAAGGCTGTGCGAAAAATCTTTTCGATTTCCTCAGGTGATACATTTTCATAGCCGTAGTTACCAACACCAATACCAATAGTGCTGATTTTTTGACCATTTCTTAAAGTTCTATATTCCATAAAATTCTACCTCTTATTTTGTAATGATTTTCGCATTTCGCCATGTACCTCGAAAGTAGTACCAGTAGTTAAACGGTGCTACAATCATCCAGGCCAATGGCTTGCAGATAAAAAGGGATGTATGTCCAATGACAGGAATGTACTGCAAACCATAGCCAAAAGACAGGCACAGTAATAGAAATACGGTTGACATCATAGTGGAAGCCATTCCTTTTCCTGCACCCTGATATAAGCCGGTACAAGGGAAGTATAGCGCAAACAATAGGAAGGGGAATGCCAAAGTGCGAATGTGCTGCACACAGTAATCTGCCGCTTGTCCGCTGATACCGAAAAACGATGCAATCGGTGCAGCAAATGCAAAGCTGATAATTGAGCAGATCAATGTAATACCTGTAGTCATAATGATGGTATGCTTCAAGCCAAGACCGATTCGTTCCGGCTTTTTCGCACCGATATTCTGTGCTGTGTAAGTGGAAATTGCCTGATTAAGCGTATTAGTCGGCAGGTGCATATAGCCTTCCACTCTGCCAACTACCGTATAGGATGCAATCATGGCATCTCCAAAGGAGTTGACAAGGCGTTGTACAAACAGATTGAACACGGTACCTACCATAGATTGCAACGCTATTGGAAAGCCGGTGGAAACAATGATAGTGAAATCATCCGTTCTTAGTTTAATTCCTTTATTCCAGAATCGGAATATCTCATATCTGTGAACCATATACCAGAAGCTGACCGCAAAGGCAAGAAACTGTGAAACTACTGTTGCCCATGCTGCGCCCGCAACTCCCATGTTGAACCATGCAATGAAGATATAATTTAACACGATGTTGGTAAGGGATGAAATCGTCAGAAAATAAAGGGAAGCCTGACTGTCACCAACAGAACGAAGCAAAGCCGCTACTCCATTATAAAGGAACTGAAACAGAAAACCTACCGCACAGACAGTAAAATAATCTGTTGCATAATCAATTAATGTATCCGGTACGGCAACCAATGCTTTGAGAAGCCATCGTCCACCAATAAGACCAATCAAAGCTATAATAATTCCAAGAATGGTCAGGAACACCAAGGATGCATAGTCATTTCTTGTAATCTCTTTTTCTTTTCTTCCGCCAAAAAGCTGTGCAGAAATAATACTTGCTCCTGCTGAGAAACCAACAGAAAAGGCAATCAGCAGATTTGTCAGTACACCGACAGTTCCAACGCCCGAAAGTGCCTGTTCACCGACCATTTTTCCAACCATCATCGTATCCATAGTGTGATACAACTGCTGAACAAGGCTTCCGATAAAGATAGGAACCGCAAACCGAAGGAGACCCTTCCACGGCGTCCCCTCGGTAAGTAAAACACCTTTTTTAGTTGCTTTTGTTATTACCATGTCATTGCCATTTCTACTTTCTCCGGATTCTCAGGATTGCCAATCATAGGAGCATCTTTATCGAGCTTCGCCAGTTCAGCCATTTCTATATCTGTCAACTCAAAGTCAAATACATCAATATTTTCGATAATACGGCTTTCGTGTACGGACTTCGGGATTACGACTACATCATTCTGTAACAGGAAACGAAGCAGAATCTGTGCAGGTGATTTTCCGTACTTTGCGGCAAGCTGCTTTACAGCATCTTCTTCAAACATTTCTTTGGCACGTCCCTGTCCTAACGGAGCGTATGCCTGATGCGCAACATTATACTTGTCTTCCCAGGTGTGGTGTGATTTGCGCTGGCAGTACAAATGGGTTTCAATCTGATTGATAACAGGCTTTACCTTGTTGAAAGAGATCAGGTCAATCAGTCTATCAGGGTCAAAGTTGGAAACGCCAATAGCACGAATTTTTCCTTCTGCGTACAGTTCTTCCAGATCACGCCATGCAGCATAGTAATTGCCAAAAGGCCAATGCAGCAGTACAAGGTCAAGATATTTAACCTGCAGCTTTGCAAGGGAGCTTTCGACCACAGCAAGGGCGTTTTCATAAGATTTGAAATTCACCTTTGTAGTGATAAAAAGTTCATCTCTCGGTACTCCGCATTTTGCAATGGCATTGCCTATATACTCCTCGTTGCCATAGGCTTCAGCGGTATCAATCAGACGATACCCAGCTTTGATTACAGAAAGAACACTGTTTTCGCAGTCCGTACCGGATGTCAGAAATGTTCCAAATCCAAGCATAGGCATCCGAACGCCGTTATTTAACATTTTGTAAATCATAGAAGTTCCTCCTTGTGGAATGTCATATGGTGTGTTATAATTATTATAATATGTTCGAGTTACACGAAGTTAATAGGTGAAAAGAAGAAAACTTGTGAACTTTGTGTAACTTTTCAACGGAGGAAAATAAAATGTATTATACAATCAAGCAAGTCGCAAAAATGCACGGATTAACTGAGCATACTTTACGTTATTACACCGATTTGAATCTGATTCCTTGTGAACGGGATGGTGCAAACCGCCGTGTATTCAATGACGAATCTTTGAATTGGTTGCAAGGTGTCAAATGTCTTCGTGGTTGCGGCGTTTCCATTGAGGATATAAAGCTCTATTGCGATATGTGCCGAGAGGGGGATGGAGCATTGCAAAAGCGTTATGAGTTTATGCTGTATCAGCGTGAGCTTGCCCACCAGCGCTTAAGAGAAGCACAGGAGGTCGCAGACTATATGGATCATAAGGTTGCTCATTATGAAGATATTATATCGGGTAAGATTAATGATGACACAAATCCTACTACCTCTAAATTGAGTCAATGTGATTAATGCAAAAAGCCACGGCTGCTACTTCGGTATGATATGCTCCTTTTTAGGTAGACAGTTAAAAAATAAAACTGTTTATCTGAAAGGGGCATTTTCTATGGACAAGATTTCGTCGGAAGAAAAGATACAATGGGTGGAGAAAATCATTCATAATAAAGAATCAAGCCTATTTGAAAACCGTCACAGAGTATAAACCTTTAGACAGTTGAACACATCATTGCCCGTGGGAGAAATCCTGCGGGCTTTTTTCATTTTAACAAAACTCAAACATTTTTCAAAAATCTCGCAAACAACTGATAGCTATAATAAGGTCACAAAATCAAGAAAAGGAGATTACAGATATGTCTAAATTCGTAGAAGCAAATGAAAAGATTGCCGAGGGCGTAGTTAAAGGCTACAAGAAGATTGAGGAAGGTGTAGTCGGCGGCTATAAGAAAATGGAAACCGGCGTGGTCGAAGGCTTTGGCAAAGTTACAGATAAATGTGTTGAGGTGCTGTTTGCTAAAGATGGAGAAAGTGTTGAGGATGCCAAGAAAAGGCTTTCCGGCAGCAAAAAATAAGTGCATTAACATAACGCAAATATTTCTGCAAAATTTCAAAAACATCGGCACGATATAATGTGCTCATAAAACATGAAAGAGGTAATTGTTATGAATAAGAACGATAAGGATTTTCTTGTGCAGAAAATCAGAACACAGTATACCGAGAAGGAGAACACAGAGTTGGATGCCCTGAGAGAGCTTGACCGCAAGGTGAAACGTCCGGCTAATATCTTTTCCTATGTTTTCGGCACTATTAGCGCAATCATCATGGGCGCAGGCATGAGCCTTGTGATGACCGATATCGGCGCAACCATCGGTATTGAGAATCCGATGACTCCTGGCATTGTCATCGGTGTCATTGGCATGATTTTAGCGATTGTGAACTATCCCGTTCATAAAAACATTTTGGCTTCTCGCCGAAAGAAATACGCCGGCGAAATCATTGCACTCAGTGACAAGATCATGAGCAAATAATCAGATTGGCGTGATTCGACATAGCAAAAGATGGAGTAATGTCATTGATGATGTTGCTCCTTCTTTTTCGTTTTTTCAAATAAATACATCCAAATCTGCAAAACGCAAACAAAACTTTAACATTTGCATGATATAATAATTGAAAAAGTGATTTGTGGTGGAGGTAGCGCCATGTTTAAGATATTAGTTTTGGAAGATGACAAGGAACTGAACAGGACTGTATGTGCCTTTTTGAATAACAGTGGGTACGAAGCGATAAGCTGCTTAAATGCAAACGAAGCCTATGATGTGTTGTACGAAAACACGGTTGATCTTATTGTTTCCGATATTATGATGCCCGGAGTGGACGGTTTTGAATTTGCAAGGAATGTTCGTGATGTGAATAACGATATTCCCATTCTGTTTATGACAGCCCGTGATGATATTGCATCCAAGCAGCGTGGGTTCCGTATCGGCGTGGATGATTATATGGTAAAGCCGATTGATCTGGATGAATTATTTCTGCGTATCGGTGCGCTGTTGCGACGTGCAAAAATTGCTTCAAGCCGCAAGCTGGAAATCGGCAGCTTTGTCATGGATGCCGACGAGCATACCGCATATTTGGGGGATGAAGAAATCTCGTTGACAAGCCGTGAGTTCAATATCCTGTATAAGCTCCTGTCTTATCCCAAAAAGACTTTCACACGAACACAGCTAATGGATGAGTTTTGGGATGTAGATACCGGTACAGCTCCAAGAGCCGTTGATGTGTATATGACAAAACTCCGTCAGAAATTGTCCGCTTGCGAGGATTTTGAAATCAAGACCGTTCATGGCTTAGGATACAAGGCGGTGATCAAATGAGAAAGTTGACTTTGCAAACTGTATTACGGATGATTAGCGGTTTCCTTGCTTTCTTTCTGACAATAGGATTTGCTGTATCGTGCTGCATGATGTTGTTTTTGAATGTGCTGGCTGACACAATGGGCTTGGTTTTTACTCCGACAAACATAGCAGCCGCCGCAAAGATCACACTTGTTAATGTCCTGCTGATTACCATTATTTTTACGTTGGTAGATTATATCCGTCGAAAAATCACCGTAGATCGTCCTGTAAGAATCATTACAGATGCCACCGAAAAAATTATGAAAGGCGATTTCTCCGTCCGCATAAAACCATTACAAAACGCAAACGCAGAAGGATTCAATCAAATCATCACAGCGGTTAATGCCATGGCAAAGGAATTGTCCGGCATCGAAACACTGCAGACAGATTTTATTGCAAATGTATCTCACGAAATGAAAACACCGCTTTCGGTTATGCAGAATTACGGCACGCTTTTACAGGTAGCGGAGATTTCCACCGAAGCACGCATTGAGTACGCAAAGGGTGTTACCGATGCGTCCCGACGCATGGCAGATATGATGACCAATATTCTGAAACTCAATCGTCTTGAAAATCAGCAGATATTTCCCAAGACGGAAGTGTTTGATTTGAGCGAACAAATCTGTGAGTGTCTGTTGCAGTATGAGAACATCTGGGAAAAAGCGAATATTGAGATTGAAACTGATATTGCCGAAGATGTGAAAGTGGAAGCAGACGCAGAATTGCTGTCTCTTGTATGGAACAATTTGTTTTCCAACGCTTTTAAGTTTACCGAAGCAGGAGGAACTGTCAGCGTATCACTTACTGAAACTAATCATTATGCTATCGTTACAGTAAAAGACACTGGCTGTGGCATGACGCCGGAAGTCGGCGCACATATTTTTGAAAAATTCTATCAGGGAGATACCTCCCATGCTACACAAGGCAACGGGCTTGGACTTGCACTGGTTAAGCGAGTTGTAGATATTATGCAGGGAGAAATAACCGTAGAAAGCACTCTTGGGAAAGGAACTGCCTTTACGGTAAAGATTAAAAAAGTGTAATATGGATTGGAGAAAATTTGCAAAATCATTTTTATATCCCCATATCGCAGTAATGATTATTTTGATTCCGATTGCCGCCATCCTCCTTGTGGTTTCGATGGTATATATCGGGACAGACACGATAACAGCGTATGTATCTTACGTTCTTGCTGCTTATACGCTTACCATTTGTTGTTTTCGGCTACCTGCGTTGATTCGATTTTTCAAGGCGGTTAGAACTGAAAACAAGTATGTGCAGCTGTGGTATGGGGATCTGCGCCTGCGCTCGAACATTATGCTGTATGGCTCGTCTATATGGAATACGGTTTATGCTGTCTTTCAGCTATGGCTTGGCTTCTATCATCATACATTTTGGTATTATTCCCTTGGCGGATACTACGTCTGCCTTGCCATCATGCGGTTTTATCTTGTTCGCTACTTACGCAAAAATAAGCCCGGTGAAAAGATGGAGGAGGAATTGAAACGCTATCGCTTTTGCGGCTGGATATTCCTTGCTATGAACACAGCATTGGCTCTCATTATTTTCTTTATGGTTTACTGGAATCGGACGTTTGAGCATAACATGATAACCGCCATCACAATGGCTGCATATACGTTCACGACCTTTACCATGGCAATCATCAATTTGATTAAATACCGAAAGTACAACAGCCCCATATTGTCTGCAAGCAAGAATGTCAGCATGGCTGCCGCTTGCGTGTCGATGCTCACGTTGGAATCGACGATGCTGACTACTTTCAATGACGGCTCCATGTCCCTTGCTTCACGCAGAATATTGCTTGGTACAACCGGAGCTGCTGTTTCCCTATTTGTTATAACCATGGCTGTGGCGATGATTGTACGAAGCACAAAGAGAATCAAAATAACAAAAATTCAAGAGGAGAACTCAGATGGAGAACAGAGATAACAGGACCTTTAGCTACACTTATTCTGCCAAGGAGCAGACGGAAATACAGAACATTCGCAAGAAATATGAAACGAACACCGAACAGGAAGATAAGATGATGCGGCTTCGCCGTTTGGATGCAAGCGTTACTTCAAAGGCAACCTCGTCTGCGCTTATTGTTGGCATCATTGGAGCATTGATTTTAGGAATTGGTATGAGTCTTGCAATGTCCGATCTGAGCGATATGCTCGGTATTCATCAAGATGTTGGGATGATCTTGGGCATCATTGTCGGTGTAATTGGTATTGTTCCTGTGTGCCTTGCCTATCCACTGTATAACCGCACCTTAAAGAAAGAGCGTGAGAAGATCGCCCCCGAAATTCTCAGACTTTCCGATGAGCTTATGAAATGAGGGAAACGGAAATATCTGTGTTGAAGGATAAAACACAGATAAGAAAACCGCTGTAATTTTTCATCCTCGCAAGGATGGAGACTACAGCGGGTTTGTATTTTCTGAGGAATGGTGTCAAACTGCATTTTTACAGTTTGGGTACCATTTTCGAGGAAAATATGCGGGTTTCCAGAGGGATGCAATCCCTTGGCTCTGGGTTTCCAATAGGGGCGAGAAGCATCCCTGTTGGCACACGATTTTGCTTGCAAAGTCTAGTGTGTTATACCTTTTGTTCGTGTGTAGTTGGCATAGGAAATCTTGAAGCGAAGCGGAGAGATTTTCTGTGCCAACGGGGCGCAAGAGGTATATATAACCCGCCGCAATGATCAGCTCCCGTACCGTATTTTCTCCAATTCCAACTCAAAGGGAATCGTCAATTTCTTCGGAAGCTCACTCATGGAGAGTTTTAGAATTTGACGGATTGCGATTTTTGCAAAGATGTTCGTTCCGCTCAAATCGCCGTCTGACAGTTTTGTGATCTTCGCCGTTCCGACAGAAAAGTCAAAACGGATTTCTCCCCATTCATCGTCGTCGTTTGCAGACCGATGTACTGCTTTGTACTCGTAAGCGGTGGCAAGCTGTTCAAAGGAATAACGCTCGTCCCACGGCATCACCCGTCCGCAGTTCATGCAGATGGCATTTCTTTTTTCAAGGAAGAACTTTTCCTTGCGGCTGAGTTTGTCAAAGGCAGCTTGCACAGCATCAGCACGAACACCGTTCCAGAGAATATCCGCATAATTCCAACTATCATCACGGGTAACGTCCTCACCCGTTTCCTCGCTGTCCTCATCCTGCATGGTGGAGTAAAACGGAACACGGCTGCGGTTCTGCCTTGCAAGGGTCAGATACCCGGCGGCAGTTTCTTCGGTACAGTTCTGTTCGGCGGCGTATTCTGCAATAACTTCTTTTGCACTCTTGCCGGAATTGTTGTAGAGCCATGCAATGCCACGGGCAGCTTTGTACTCGTCCAGAGATTTGAAAGAGCCTGCTTCTTCCTGTCGGCGGCAATCCAGAAGTGCGTTGCCGATGAAGTGATGGGCATAGGTCAAAAAGTCTGCGCCCTTGTCGGGAGCGTAATTCTGCAAACATTCCAACATGGCGAGAACACAACTGAGCTTGTAATCCAGAAACCGCAGAGGGTCATATCGGTCAATTCCCTCGGTCAGCAGAAAGCGGTACACTCGCTTATTCAGCCTTGGCTCATAGTGATGGAGAAAGTAAGTGAAGTATGTATTGTCCTGCTCTCTGATAGCAGAAACAATATAATCGTTGATGTCCTCCACTTTGGACGGCGCAGGGTCAAGACGGAAGATGCGCCCTGCCTGTCGCATGGTCATAGTTCCGTCCTGCAAAGCGAATGTTGCTGTGCTGACATATTGATCGGTATTCCAGAAGCGTTCTTCGGACATCAGCGGCGCACCTCCTTTCAACAGATTTTCGTTATATGGTCTTGCTATAAATAAAGCATTTCAACGGTGCGTTACCTTTTGGCATTTCCAAAACTATGTCCCGTTCCTCAGCTCGCTGGAATCCTCTGTGTTCATAAAATTGATAGGTACAGGCATCGTCCGTATGAAGATACAATGTCTTGCCGGGGATTTTTTCTTCCAGAGCGTGAAGCAACGCAGAGCCGACACCCTTAATCTTTGCATCGGGGTCTGCGGCTAAAAAGATGATTTCGCCATCGGGCTTGTTGCTTTTCTTATAGTGGGCAAGCTGTATGTGAATGAGGAAGAAGCCGAAGCAATCCGCATTATCTTTGATAAGTATGTGCATAAAGTATGTGCATACCGACATGGGCGCAAACGGTCTTGCCCGATACCTCGCCAATCACGGCATCGGTAAAATCCAAAGGCAGAACGGCAAGAATCCTTTGTTTGATGCGGCTCTTATCCGCAGGATATTGAAAAATCCTGTTTACTGCGGCAAGATCGCCTATGGCAGACGCAGAACGGAAAAGGTGCATGGCACAAGAAACGATTACCGCCTTGTCGAGCAGGACAATTATCTGTTGGTCGATGGTCTGCATGAAGCTCTTGTTTCTGAAGAACTCTGGCATGATGCACAGGTGAAATTGGTTGCCCAGGCAAAGAAGTACGAAAAAGTCAACCACGGCAAGGATAACAAAGTGCATTCTATTGACAGGTTTACTCAAATGTCCGATCTGCGGAGCTGGTATGTACGGTAACAAGAGCGTCAAGCACAAGGCAGACGGCACGAAATACAAGGATTTCTACTACTATGGCTGCAAGCACCGCACCATGACCCGTGGGCATAAATGCGATTATAAGAAGCAAATCCATGAGGAACTGCTGGAAACTGCCGTAGCAGAGGTTATCACCAAGTTGGTCAGCAATCCGAAGTTTGCCGCTTTGATGCAGCAGAAAATCAGCATGAAAGTGGATACCTCCGCTATCGAGCAGGAGATTGCAAACTACGAAAAGCAGCTTCGTCAGAGCTATTCCATCAAGTCCAGATTGATTGAGGAAATAGACACCCTTGACCCCGATGATAAGCACTACATCAAACGCAAGGCAGACCTTGATGATCGTCTTTACAAGATGTATGATAAGATCGAGGATACAGAGTCTCTGCTGATTGAAGCCAGAGCAAAGAAAACGGCAATCGAAGCTGAAAAGCTGACTGCCGATAATATCTACAAAGTATTGATTTACTTTGACAAGCTGTACGCCGTGATGGA